>JBDLIU010000080.1:0-16610 GCA_039714715.1 Bacteroidota bacterium | reverse complement strand
TCCCTTCTTCATCTGATCCAATACATCCTGATCCCCGGACTCAAGACCAAGCTTTAACATATCACACCCTGACTTTTTAAGGTCATGGCAAAAATCTAACAGACATCTTAAAAAAACTATATGGTTTACTTAAAGAATTGATCCCCAACTAATATTAATAACGGTTACCTACAAAATTGTAACCCCAAAAATGTTAATCCTTCATAAATAAAAATGTAACTGTGATCACACAGTTCACTTTAACATGCAAAAGTATATAGATTTATTTATAAATGAGCGCTAATTATCTCTTCGAGAGAATGATTTTCTGCTTCCGCTTTAAAATTACGAATCAGCCTATGCCTTAAAGAAGGGATGGCAACAGCTTTAACATCTTCAATATCAGGACTGTACTTCCCGTGCAAAAGAGCATAACATTTTGCCCCCAGGATCAATGTTTGTGAAGCTCTGGGACCAGCACCCCACTCAAGATACTCGTTGGTCATTTTTGTCGCCTTATCATTACCCGGTCTTAATTTATGTACCAACTCAACTGCATATTGAACCACATTGTCAGTAACAGGTGCTCTACGAATTAGATGCTGAAAATTTATAATCTCTTCAGCATTGAGAATATGCTTAAGAATCGCAGTTTCATCAGAAGTAGTTGCCTTTACAATGGCCAATTCATTATCAAAGTTGGGGTAATCCAGTTTAATATTAAACAAGAACCTGTCCAACTGAGCCTCAGGTAGTGGATAAGTGCCCTCCTGTTCAATAGGATTTTGAGTGGCCAATACAAAGAATGGTTTATCCAGAGCATACTTTTGACCCGCTATGGTTACTCCATATTCCTGCATTGCTTCGAGCAATGCAGCCTGAGTTTTTGGTGGAGTCCTGTTAATTTCATCTGCCAGGATAATATTGGCAAAAACAGGCCCTTTTATAAATCTGAAATTTCTTTCTTTATCAAGTGTTTCAGCACCTACAATATCAGAAGGCATTAAATCAGGTGTGAATTGAATTCTGGAGAAAGAAAGGTCCAGCACTTCGGCCAGAGTTTGAATCAGCATTGTTTTCGCTAAGCCGGGAACTCCTATCAGTAATGAATGCCCCTGGCAAAAAACAGACATGAGCAACTGCTCTACTGTTTCATCCTGCCCAATAATTCTTTTTCCTATCTCTGATTTGAGTGAAGAGAAAGCCTCCGCTAAAGCATTTGCATTTTCTACCTCTGAGAACTGTTCACTCATAATTTTACCTTTTAAGAAAATCTTGATTATTGTTCAAACAAGCCACAGCGCTTAAACTCATCATCGATAAAGATATACACTCTTCCTTTAGAATTCTTTACCCACTTAAGTTCAGCCTTAGTCTGCTTTTCTTTCAAAGCAGCATCCTGAATCTTTTGCCAATCCTGCTCCAGGCTTGCCTGGTGTGGATTGGTTTTTGACTTATAATAAATTATTCTTACTGCCTCCTGGCCATTCTGCATCCTGAAAGGAATAGGTTTAGTTACGTCTCCTACACTCATAGTATCAAGGGTGAAATAAATAGTAGGATCCAACTGGTCAACCGAGATTTTTGTTGCCCCGCTATTGTCAAGGAAGAATCCACCACTAGGTGCCGACATTTTATCATCAGAATTATCCTTGGCCAGTTTTTCGAAATTCTGCTCTCCAACTACAACAAGATCCCTGATACTATCCAACTCATTAGTTGTATATTCAATGTCAAGTTCAGATGAATTTGGTGTTATTAATATATGGCGCGTGCGAAATTCATTGCCTCTTCTTTCCAGTAGCTGAATAATATGGATGCCAAAGTCCGTCTCTACCGGCTCAGATATCTCTCCTACCTTCAGTTTGAATATAGTAGCTTCATACTCAGGTGCTAATTGTCCACGTTTATACCAACCTGGCAATTCACCGCCTGTACGTGCCGAGCCGGGATCCATAGAATACAATTCAGCCATCGTGCCAAAATCAGCACCATTTTCTATATCATCCTTTATTTCATTTAACTTCGTTTCCACTTTTAATCGCTGCTCTTTACTGATCCTGGCAATCTTCACTATCTGAGCCACCTCTACTTCCTCCGAAAAATATGGGAGGCTGTCCCTGGGAATATTTTTAAAGAACTTTTTTATTTCAGAGGGTGTAATTGTAACCTCTTCAGTAATTACAGACCGCATTTTAGTAGCAACCATCTGATTTTTCATATCATCCCTCATCTCAGCCTGAATCTGTTCCAGGCTTTTACCATAATATTCTTCAAGTGCTTCTACATCACCCCCTGTCTGACTAAGAAAGTATTGCATACGATTAGCCAATTCCATCTCTACCTGTATTTCTGAAACCTCAACAGAATCAATTTCAGCAATGGCCAAAAGCATTTTCTGGATTATCATTCCATGTAGAATCTGGCATTTGGGATCATCCCCTACCAAAGCTCCCCTGGAAGCCATATCCAGATAAGAAAATTCAATATCCGACTTTAAGATAATATAATTATCTACTTTGGCTACAATTTTATCAATCACAGGCCCTCCTCCGGTTGGCTGCGCATTAACTATATATGGCAGCAGCAAAATAAACACCAGGTTTATACTATATTTAATATATTTCGAACGCATTTGTCTCAACAGCAATGTCATAAACTTCCTTCTCTAAATTTCGTGCCAACTCTACTTTCCTCTTATTGATAATTATATCCATAATCTGGTCGCGTACCACTTCAAGAGGGGCAATATCGTCAGTCTTTTTATATTCTTTAATCAGCAGGTAATAGTTCGATGTTTCGTCACTATACTCTGTGTAATCTGTTCTTTGTAAAAAATCAACCTTGTTGGGTATTTCAACAAGTGGCGTATTTTTAATAATATCATCGAAATTAATCCAAACCGAATCTTCTAGAGAATACATCAAAGCATAATTAAAACAATATGCCTGTAGTTCCTCCAATTTCTTCTTACGACTGGATTTTATTAATGATCTAAGGTTTACTTTAGAAGGTGCATCTTTAGGAATTCTCAAGAATTTCCCCCTTACAATGTTCTGTTTCAATGGGAAATTATCCTGATTTTCTTCATAATACTCCATAATTTCTTCATCCGTAACCTCTTTATTCAAATGTTGATTTATGTAATATGATTTATAGGCATATGCTACCAGGCTATACCTGTAATCCAGTATTTTACGCTGAATTTCACTTTCATCAATTTCAATTTTAGTAGAAGCATCATCTATTAACAACTGTTTACGTATCCAGTTATTAACATAGGCATTGATTAAACTAATGCTATCCTCAGGAGAAGCATCGGGAGAAACAATGTCTTTAATATCTGCAGCATATAAATAATGATCATTAACCCTGGCTATTGGTTGTGGTGAATCTTTATTAGAAGTTACCTTATCCTTAACCTTTACAAAATCACAGGCACTAATAATTACTAAAGTGGCAAACAATATGAGATTATAAATTTTCAAACTTCTTATATATATTCGTTAATTCTGGTTTGTGTACTTCAACAGGGAATTTCTCCTTCAGTTTACCAAGCCAATTGTTTTCTAATATTTGTTGATAATCAGAAATCACTCTTCCTCTTATTTCTTTAAAAGGGAGTGCTTCTTCCGGATCTCGAACTACCAACACATAATTCCAGCTGTCATCTACAGCAATTGTTGTAATCTTATCTGATAACGAAATTTTTTTAAGTATAGGGTGTTCTTCTACCACAAATATTCCACTATCAAGCTGCAAAGATAATCGAGTACTGTCATTGTATTGGTTTAAAATCTGTTCTTTTTCAATCACTGATAGCCCAAGATAGGTCTCCACATCTGGTATTCTCTCTTTTAAAGAATCTGCTATCCAACTTTCCTTTGCATTAAAAATGGCTGCTTTCACCCTGGTAGAATCAATATAATCCTCTAAATGACTTTCATAATATTTTTTGAGTCCAACCGAGTCGGTAGAAGCCTTAAGCCACACCTCATCTTCCATTATCGAGAACAATAAAATCCCGTCATGATATTCCTGCCTGAGATATTTATAATCAGGATATTTCTGATCCAGGTGTGCTTTCTCATAATCGATTAAACATTTTTCCCTATATTGTTTAAACTGACCAAATAGATATCCTTTATCAGGTTTCTGATTATTATCTTTCTCTATCAATTCATATAATCCACTGGCAAGGTGATTCTTGTTGTTAATAGTGAACAGAACTTCTCCTCCAAGCGAATCTTCCTTAAATATCCATTTATTCTTAACATAGCTATGATTCTCAGGATCAATCACTAACTGAATATTTTGTTCGTTTTCAATCAATTTGTTTTCACTTGCCAGCCGTTCTAACATTTTCTCATGTCCAATCTGAGACCTGGAATCCCTCTTAACCTGAGATCGCAGTCTTCTTTCATTTTCCTCAAAATTATCAACCGGTAGTTTTTCTATTAACTTAATTATATGCCAACCATAATTTGTCTGAACCGGATCTGAAATCTGACCTGGCTCATCGAGGTTAAAGGCAACCTCTGCAAAATTGGGAGCACTCAACATCTGGGCCTTTGCAAAAGGCATTAAAACACCTTTTCTTGCTGCAGTTTGTTGATCATCAGAATTCTGAGCACATAGTTCATCCCAGTTTGCCCCTTCTATAAGTTTATCATACAATTCAAATACTTTCTCCTTATCTCCATTACCAGGCCTAATCATAATATGAGCAACCTGCACCTTACCCTCATTCCTTCGTTTATCAATTATTTTAATTAGATGATACCCGAATTTTGTTTGAACCGGCATCGAAATCTCACCAGGGTTAGTTTTGTAAGCCGCAGATTCAAAAGGATATACCATTTGTAAAACTGTAAAATAACCCAACTCACCGCCATTCTGTTTAGCCGAGGGATCCTCCGATACTGCTCTTGCAACATTGTTAAACGAAGCTCCATTGAGTATACTATCACGAACAGTTAAGGCTCTGTTATACACCTGAAGTGTATCGCCAGGCATGGCGCCCTCCTCAAGGGCAAACAAAATATGAGCCGCCTTAACTTCATACTGTAGTCGTTCAAAGGCTTCCTTAACAAACGAATCAATATCATCATTCGATTTTATGTATGTGTCATCCAATTGACCCTTGTATGATTCATACTCCTTAATAAATTCACTTGTAGTATCCATTCCTCTTGTTCTGGCTTCAATCACTTTAAGCTTGAAGTTGGTATAAAGAGCCAGGTATTCATCAATTTCTTCTCTTGATGCAGAGGAATCTTCAGTTCGGTTTTTATTAAAAGCATAGAGGAATTCTTCTGTTGTAACAGACTCCTCTCCAATAGATATAAGAATATTATCTTCTGAATTAAATATTCCAATCCCGGAACATGCTCCGAGTAAGCCGACTATAAGAATTGTCAGTTTCTTCATAATTATTTGCAAAAATGCAATGATAGTAAATTAACCCAAATTAGTTGCCTAGAGATTATATTTACCTAATAAATGTGACGAAAGTACTTAACAACCAAGCACTTTATCAGGGTTAACCTGTAGTTTCGAGGTTCTTTGTAAGGCGAACAATACTGTTTTTATCTTTTCGGATAAAATCAATCTCATCCATTATTCGCTTAACGAGCATTAATCCAACGCCCCCTTTTTTCTTCATTTTAATTATTTCACTAATATCAGGCTCCGGGAAGTCCCTGATATCAAAGCCGCTTCCTTTATCTATTATATCAAAAATTACTTTATTCTTATCGTTTGTCATTATAATTACTTCAATAGAATGGTCAGGTGAACAATGATTTGAATGGATCATCATATTGGCACAAACCTCGTCTACCGCAAGCACCATTGAATGGACATCCAGTTCCGAAAGGTTTTGATCACGCAAAACCTCTATTACGAACGTCCTGATACGTTGTAAATTGCTTTTTTCACATGGTATGGAGATTTTATGCTTCATTAACCAGTTTTATTGCCTCCTCTTTTGTACTAACCAATGTTAACAACTGGTCTAATCCCAGAATTCCAAAAACGTTGAACACCTTCTCGTTCAGACCAAAAAGAACCACTTTAAGTTGTTTACTATTTATATCTTCAATGTATGACATAAATACTCCCAGGCCGGCAGAAGATATATAATTAAGGCTAGTGCAATCTATCAGGATTTTAGGCTCACCTGAACCAATTACACTGCCCAATGATTCATCAAGCTGAATTGATGAACTGGCATCTACCTCCCCATTAATTACCAGGATAGTTATTTGATCCTCTTTAAGTGTTTCAATGTTTATCATACGTTTACTTAAATTTTATTATAACAGTTGTGTAATCATCATTTAGTCCTGTTTGTCCACAGAATTTATATAAATCATCAATTATTTTCTTTTGAAGATCACCGGCATCAGCTTTCCCATTGTTACTAACAATTTGAGCCAATCGATCATATCCATACTCTTCTCCTTTGAAATTCATGGCCTCAGTAATTCCGTCCGTATATAATACCAGTATATCTCCCGATTTATACCTGAATTGCCTTGGTTGAACATACTGAGCATAACTTTCATTACGAACTATACCAAGCCCCAACCCTTTATTTTTAAAATAGCTTGCATTGCTATCTTGTTTAGTAAAATAAAGTGATGGGCAATGACCTGCACGTGCAAACTCCACCTTTTTTTCAGTTCGGTCTATAACAAAATACGAAATAGTAACAAAAGATGTTTTGTCAAGGCTTGTAATAATAGCCTTATTCGCCCTAATCAGGAACTCTTCGGGTGGCAAGTCTAGCTGCGCCAAGGCATGAAAAACCCCTTTTACCTGTGACATATGAAACGCTGCCGAGGTGCCTTTCCCACTCACATCACCTATTATCAGCGCTATTTTATTATCATTAATTTTAAAAGAGTCATAATAATCCCCTCCAACCTCATCTGCCGACTTAGAGTAAGCGGCAATATCAAAATCAGGATTAGTATCCAAAACTGTGGGTAACAGCTTGCTCTGCACTTCCTTGGCAATATTCAGTTCTTCCTTATATCGTTCATTTTCCAGGGCCTCAGCCACCATCCTGAAACCGTCTATCGAAATACCTGCCTGGTTTACAAATGTTTGCGTTATCTCTACCAGTTCCCTGGTAAATCCTTCTTTAAGCTCTTTCATCATAACCAACATGCCAATCCTTTCACCAGAAATCTCAATAGGAAAAGCAATAATTGAATTATAGTCAACTCCTTTAAGTTTTCTTAAATGCTTGCCAGGCTTGATAACCTTGTCAACATTATCAAAATCAAACAAGTTATTTCCCTTTAAGGAGGACATATAATGCTTAATATTGAAAATAGTGTCTTTCTCAATATTGTGCCGGAAGACTATTTCTTTATCTTCAATCCTTGCTTCTATCCAGGCGGCATCTGCTTTTGCTGTTCTGGCTGAGCTTTCGAGTAATATCTCATATACCTGGTTTTCACTTTGCTCTGTTTGAATCGATTGACTTAACCTTTGAAAATTTACTACTTCTTCCAGCTTTTGCTCCAATACTGAGGAAGTTGGCAGGTTAAATAAGATTACAAGTAAAGAAAATGAAGAATATATTGCTGTAAAAATGAATAATGCTGATATAAACACGCTTTCCTGTGCTACAGAAAGAAATTCATTTGTGCTTCGCAGCTCTGCAATATTGATGTAGAAATAGATCAGGTACAAAAGGGTAAGTACCAATAGCAAAATACTCTTCCATTTTTGCTTAAAATTGAGGTAGGCTACCCACTTCATGTTGGCAGATAACACGATCGCTATTATTACCAATGGATAGACAAAATATTCTGCATATTCTCCAGGCAGAAATAAGGTTAGCAGGCTGGTGAATAGCAAGTATTCAAATATTGTCCAGGTACTTAAAAGTAATTTAGACTTTTGGTAAAGAATAAGCCTGATCCATACTACATAGGTTGAAATCAGGAAAGCAACAAGGAGTCCTAGATGAATGTGAAAAAGAAAATCTATCAAAAGTGGATTACTGATGAGGTTTGTATTTCCCATCAGGTAATCAAGTGATTTAAGCAATAGGGAAACTACTGTGGTAAGAAGTCCGGTAACGAAGATTTTCCATAGAAGATCAATAAAATTCCTCCTTTGAACTGCTTCTATACGGAAACGAAAAAATGAAAATAGTGATAAAGCAAATATGATGAAGAATACATCCGGCACATTATCTGCAATGCCAACATCCAGATCATTTACCTGTCCAAACAATACTGTGAGGTCAGTAAATGACATTGCCATCCATGAAACAATGGCAAGGAACAATGATATCCTTATAATGCTTTTTCTAGCCAATAGAATAATAAAAGGTTAGGTTGTGAAGATACGACTTTCCTCTCAGTAAATCCCTTTTCAGTGGCTCTTAAACCCTCTTATTCCCTACGAAATCAAGGTGATTTCGTTACCTCGAATAGTTAGGAGCCTCCCTTGTTATATGAATATCATGAGGGTGACTCTCCATCATTCCTGCGTTAGTAATTTTAACAAACTTAGACTTTTGAAGATCTTCAATGTTACCAGCACCACAATAACCCATGCCAGCCTTTAGTCCTCCTACAAGTTGGTATAATACTTCATCCACATAACCTTTATAAGGAACGCGACCTACAATTCCTTCCGGTACCAGTTTTTTAACATCATCTTCAGCATCCTGAAAATAACGATCTTTTGATCCTTCCTCCATAGCTTCTACTGACCCCATCCCACGGTATGACTTAAACTTTCGTCCTTCATAAATAATCACCTCACCCGGAGCCTCTTCTGTACCAGCAAGAAGTGACCCTATCATAATACTGCTAGCTCCCCCTGCAAGGGCTTTAACCATATCCCCTGAAAAACGTACACCTCCATCAGCAATAAGTGGCACACCGCTACCTTTAAGTCCTTTCGCTACTTCCATAACAGCTGATAATTGTGGCATCCCCACACCAGCAATTACCCTTGTGGTACAAATACTTCCTGGTCCTACCCCCACCTTTACTCCATCAGCACCTGCTTCAACCAGTGCTTTTGCTGCATCAGCAGTGGCGATATTACCTACCATTACATCTAAATCAGGGAATTTCTGTTTTACCATTCTGGTGGCAGCTATAACTCCTTGTGAATGACCATGTGCGGTATCAATACCAATAACATCTACTCCAGCCCCCATTAATGCTTCAATTCTATCCAGCAAATCGGAAGCTACACCAACAGCTGCCCCTACACGCAATCTTCCATATTGATCCTTACAAGCATTTGGTCTGTCTCTTTTCTTCAGAATATCTTTATAAGTAATCAACCCTGTCAGATTAAAGTCTTTATCTACAATCGGGAGCTTCTCAATTTTATGCTCTTTTAGAATATCTTCTGCCTTCATTAAATCAATCCCTTCTTCTGCGGTAACCAGTCCCTTTCGAGTCATTAACTCCCTTATAGGCTTAGATTCATCTCTTTGAAACCTCAAATCTCGATTAGTAATTATTCCAATAAGCTTGTTTTTATCATCCACAACAGGGATGCCCCCAATTTTGTGGTCGCGCATAACCTTGTTCGCATCTGCAACTATTGCAGTTTCTCCCAGGGTAATTGGATCCAGGATCATCCCACTCTGAGATCTTTTTACTTTACGAACATGTGCTGCCTGTGCCTTGATTGACATATTCTTATGTATCATTCCAATACCTCCTTCCAGCGCCATAGCAATAGCCAAATCAGCTTCGGTTACCGTATCCATTGCAGCAGATACCAAAGGAATTTTCAGCTCAATGTTTCTTGTCAGTTTTGTCGTAGGGTCAGTATCCTTGGGTAAAACAGAGGAATAATCAGGTACTAAAAGTACATCATCATACGTTAGTGCCTCAAAAAGAAATCGTGAATTAGTTTTAGACATTTTGCAAATATTGAAGGTTCATATTTGCGGGACAAAAGTAGCATTTGTTTCTAAGTATAGAAATTTTATTCCTTGTTTTCTCTTTGCCTGATGCTCTTTAAAGGTTGTTTATATAAACGTTCCTAATTAATAGCAATAAAATACACTTATTTCACAAAATATTAATGTTTGGATAATTAATATTGAAGTAGTTCGTTAAAATTGAGTTATTAATGTAATTTTTCTAATTAATGAATGAGGAATTGGATGATGATTTATAATAATTAGCTAAATTAGTAAACTGAGGGATCAGGGTTGCAGATAGCTTAGAATGATTGTATATTTATCATAATATCTGCATAGGAGATGTAAATATTGTTGAATAAAAGTATTTGGCGAAACAGAAAAGAAGAGATTTAAAGCTAGAAAAGTGTTAATTTATGTTCTTGAGGTATAAATTTTAAGATTTTTATGCTTTTTGTTTTTTACTAATTAAGTATTTGTCTAAATTGAGCTTTTATTAATGAAACATAAGAAACCTTAACATAAACTTATACAAAAACAACCCAGTAAGTAATGGATTATAACGCATCATATGTAAATTTTCTAGATGTTTGGAACATCTGGATTGACTATTTGGCTTTGATATTCGTTGCAGCCGGAATTTTAATTTCACTATATTATTTCGTCAAACAACTGTCCATTTCAGACCCTAAATTAAAGCATGATTTTATTAATAATAATGAGATTAACCTATTTTGGTACTCAATGCTTATGCTAAGTATTGGAGCTGGTTTGTGGTTAAATACAAGTTTCCACGAAACAGTTAAAGAAGAAGTAATATGGTTCTTTGTAAGACTATTTGTTACAGCCAGTTTTACAACCATTTTCGCTTTGATATTTAATAGTTTAATCAAAGTTTATTACCCGTTCCAGGTTGAGAAGAAGCTGAATAAACTTCGTCACAAGCCCAGGGTTAACCCTAGCAATGGCAAAACAATGAAGCTGTTAAGTGAAGATGTAGAGGATGATTATCTTACTGCTGAGATGATCGAAGAAGAGGCAAGCCATGCGGTTGACTATGATGTATGGTTAGATGAAGAAACCGGGTTTGCAAAAATTGAAAAATACGATGGCAGCGCTCTTGCAATTGAGTGCCCTTCTTGTGGTTATCGAACACTAAGAGTAGAAGATGAAGAAGTTGTTTTCTCAGCAACTGTCGATTCTGAAGGTGAAATACTTGAATATTATAAGTGTTCGTATTGCGGCCATAAAGAAAGAAAAACTGTCATTACCAAGAAACTCATGGCTTCTCCTTCAGTTGAAGCAGAATAAATAATTTACAAAGTATTGATTAAACCTGATCACATAACCAGTGGTCAGGTTTTTTTGTGTATTTACCCTCTAATAATCTATTAACTAAACCTTTGTGCCTACAGCAAACCGGTCCTTTCCGTTAATATCTTTTATTATTTTTAGTCCAGAGAAGCCATTATCGTACAGTAAAGTCTCTATGTTCTGCCCAAAATTCTCATTGATTTCAAGGAATAAACACCCTCGATCCTTCAGGAACTTAGTACCAAATTCACTAATATATCGATAGAATATCAGTGGATCCTGATCAGGCACAAAAAGAGCTGAATGGGGCTCAAATTCAACCACATTACTTTTCATATGCAATTTCTCAGAATCAGTGACATAAGGAGGGTTACTTACAATTAGATCGAATTTTTCAGGAGAAGCATATTGCATAATATCAGCATTGACAAAATCCACTTTTGCTTTTAATAAATCTGCATTTCGCTGTGCCACCTTCAGTGCCTTATTACTTATATCTATGGCCGCAACTTTTGTTTCGGGATGTTCCAAAGCCAACGCAATAGCAATACACCCGGATCCTGTACCAATATCCAGAATACTGGCATTCTCAATATCATTCTCTTTCAGATAGTCAGATGCTAACTTTACCAATTCTTCTGTTTCTGGCCTTGGAACTAAAGTGCTTTCATCAACAAGAAATTGAAATCCATAAAAATAAGCCTTCCCCAATATGTACTGAACAGGAATTTGTTCTTTCAGTTTCTGAATATAGTCAGCTATTTTTACCTCAATTTCATTTGTGAACAAACATTGCCTGTCTGTCAGGATATCAGTGCTTGAAAAGCCTGTAATATCTTCAGCAATCATCATTGCAATAGGATCAGCCTCATGATCATACATTGCTTTAATATTATCACGTATTTGCTTATATATTCTTAATGAAGACTTTTTTCCCATATTGCAAGATACAAATAGTAACCTGCAGTAAATCTAACTCACAATTAGATTAAGTTTGTAGTATGTCAGATAAACTATTTATGCAGCGAGCTCTTGACCTGGCTCAAAAAGGATTAGGCTTCGTAAGCCCCAATCCTATGGTTGGTTGTGTGATAGTTCATGATAATAAGACCGTTGGTGAGGGATGGCATAAAAATTATGGGGGTAAACATGCAGAGGTTAATGCAATTGACAGCCTTGAAAATAAAGAAATCATAACTGAATCTACTGTATACGTAACACTCGAACCTTGTAGCTTTTACGGGAAAACTCCTGCCTGTACCGATCTGCTGATCAAACATAATCCTCAACTTGTAGTTGTTGCCAGCAAAGATCCCAATCCGAAAGTAAGCGGCAACGGTATTAAACTTCTTAAACAGGCAGGGATAAGTGTCGAGTTTGGGATACTTGAAAAAGAAGCAATTACCTTGAATAAACGCTTTTTTGTCGCCATGCAAGAAAACAGGCCTTATGTAATATTAAAGTGGGCACAAACATCAGATAACTTTATTGCAAGAAGTGATTATAGTTCAAAATGGATTAGTAATGAGTATTCAAGGCAACTTGTCCATAAATGGCGAACAGAGGAAGATGCCATTCTCGTAGGTTATAACACAGTTAAGTACGATAACCCTGAATTAACCGCCAGAAACTGGGAGGGTCGTAATCCGGTAAGAGTAGTAATTGATCCAGGGCTGGATCTCAATCAATCCTTTAAGATATTCGGGGACAGTGAAGAAGTCTACGTGTTTAATTCGAAAGTTGAAAAATCTGATGGCAATCTTCATTATAAACTAATATCAGAAAGTAATTTAGCAGAATCCCTGCTTGAAAACCTTTACAAAAATGATATCGGATCTGTAATCATTGAAGGAGGAAGTAAAACTATTAATGATTTTATAGACCAGGGGCTTTGGGATGAAGCCAGGGTTTTCAGTTCTCAGCAAGCATTTGGTGACGGAATATCTGCCCCCAATTTACATGTCAAGGCTTCTGAAGAAATAAAAATTGAGGAAGACAATTTAAAAATTATTTATAATCCGGAATCAAGTACCTTATGGCAGAAGAACTAGCAATCAATTCCAGCAGTTCCAAAGAAGAAAAATACCTGCAATTACTCCCTCAAATTGAGGCACTGGTAGCAGATGAGGAGAATGAAATATCCAATATGGCCAATATTTCTGCTGCTCTTAAGCAAACCTTTAAGTTTTTCTGGATTGGTTTCTATCGTGTATCAGGTGAAGAATTGATACTTGGCCCGTTCCAGGGGCCCATTGCCTGTACGCGAATAAAATTCGGTTCTGGTGTATGTGGTACAGCATGGGAACAAAAGGAAACTGTTATAGTCCCTGATGTAGATAAATTTCCCGGGCATATTGCCTGTAGCAGTGATTCGAAATCTGAAATTGTGGTTCCCGGGATTAACAACAATGGCGATGTAACCTTTGTGCTGGACATAGACAGCCATAAACTCAACGATTTTGACGAGGTTGATAAAAAGTACCTCAACGAGATTGTGAAAATACTATTCTAATTAAAAGAATACTGGTCTTCTGGGTTTCCAGAGTTCTTCCAACTCAGGAGGGCCTCCAAAATACTCTCCCATAAAGCCATCCAGTTGATCAATAGTCTGGTTAGAAAGCAGATCAGAAATTTCATCCATTACCTGGCCACTTAGCAGATATGGCATTGATGATTTTACCATTTTATCACCTCGAAAGTGACCATAGATCATATATTCATCAAGATCACTCTTTGGTTGCATTGTTATTACACATTCATCAGGTAAACTAATCTCTTCCAGTTCTTCCCATTTTGCATTATGATCATACACCTTAAGGAGAAATTCAGGTTGCCTTCCGAAGTAATCCTGAATATTTTGCATCGATTCAGCAGACATTTGTCCATTCATATCCTGCGCACAATGAACACATATGGCATATTCATATACTATATCACTTACCTCATGATCTTTATAATTTCTAATAGCCTTTTCTATAAAATAATCAACCTCACCCGTCAGCAGTTCTCTCTGACAGACGAGGCAATTTGTAAATGGCTTATCTGTATCGAAAGCGTAAAAATCTTTCGGAATAGGCACAAACTGACTATCCATTAATAATAGTTTATCAAACTTGATTAATAAAACTCAGGTTTCAGGAATGGCACCAGGGCCAAAATAATTGCTTGTTTATAATATTCAGACCTCACAATAATATTGTTAGTAAGTAATCCTACCGCACCAGTCTTTTGTTTAGAGTGAGTTTGATTAAAAACCTGATCATCTGCCTGCCCCAGCTCAAGGCCAGCTCGAACTAATATGCTCACTTCATGAGGGAGCACAAAACTGGATGTCCTTGCTTTTCCCTTTGTGCCGTTAGCCCCTAATACAACCATCCAGGCAAACGCTTCCAATTCATCTTCATGATCTTCAATACCACCTTCAATACCTACCCAAAAATCCGCCTGATATCCTGCCTGTGCATTAAATGCCCTGTTTTTTGCGCCAAGCAAAGTTTCATCATTAGATAATGGCTGGTCTCTTACATCAGAGACCACTGATACCCCTTCGACTTCAAATTCTTCATCCGGAAAGGCAGCCTCAAATGCAGCTTTCGTGCTATTGATCTTTACCGGATTTGTTGATCCAACAATTACTTTCATCTGTTTAAAATTTTGTGATTAATTAAACCCAAAGCAATCACAAAATTTGTAAACATCTGCAACCGCTTTGCTTTCGCGTAAACTTTATTAATTATTCCTGTTAATATGTTACAATTAATAAAGTTTATGCTCATTTCATCATGTGTGTAATATTTATGTATTTATAATACAGAAAATCACCCGTATGGGATTTTCATTTTTTTAGAGTTTGAATTTATGACATAATTCTGAAAAAAAATAATATTTACAGCATGTAGTTTTAATCATTAAGAACAATTTTTAAAATTCACAATCCATACCTATTGGTGAGCCGTCCGGTGGTGATAATGGTTCTACACGTTTAAAATCCGCCGGAGTATTTTCAAACTTCTCAATTTGAAATATTGCAAACTCCAATGCTGATTTCTCATTGCTATTTTTAGTGATAACCATCTGCTTTTTGGCCCAGGATTTTAATTCCATTATCTTACTATAGGTTATCGCCCTGGCTTGTTCGCTAGCCCTATTATCAGTCACAATATACATCATGTTTTTTAGCGTAACTGCATTTACAGCATGTCGAATTTCCCCATAATAGCCAGTCAGTGGTTTGCTTTTCCATGTGGCATCAATAAGTTCATCCAACACAAAATCAAGACCTGGTTGTGATTCGTTAAGTGCATGATGTTGTACCAGGCGGGTTGCTCTTTCCGGCCTTAACAATAAGGCCAATGTCATATCTGCCGAGGTCTCGGCAGCAGCAACCGGATCAAATGTTAAACCTGTACGAGTCTTGATGGTTTCACGGTCTCGCCAGTAGCCCAATGGACGGGGAGGTATAGTCTCGATTAAATCTTCAGTAAGTGCCAATGTTCCTGGGGTTATTGTCTTTAGCACAGCTTTTAAGGCTTTTTTCTGCTCCTCTGCAGGCACCCAGTTGGTTGGGGGCTGCCCATCACCTCTCACAGCATAAGTATAATACAAACCGCCAATAGTTTTTACAGCCGCTTCAGTCTGGTATCGATGGAAAAAATAAACAGGTGCCAGGCTTTCTTCCAAAAGCGCAATTGGATCTCCCTTTTTAATATTATTTTCTGAAAACTTATCCAGGGCATACTTTCTAACTTCCAACACTCTTACTAGCTCATCTGCAGCATTGCTTCCATTATCCCATAAATGAGCCCGTGGATGCGCACTCCCCGATGGACGGGCATCCTGGTCCGAGATAAAGGACAATCCGGAATCATGTATTGCAGCCATAAGTATTTCATCCAGGGCTTTATCTTCATCAACACCTTCGGCAAAATCCTGGTAGCCGTAGGTAATACTTACCTTATCCCACTCGCCAATACCTGTATCGTACGCTTCCGAGAAATCCAAATTGCCATTTTTAAGTGTAATATATGGATGAGGGTAGTCCATTACAGATGCACGACCATCCATACTTGCTGAATAATTATGTGTAAGACCAAGGGTATGGCCAATTTCATGAGCAGACAATTGCCGAATTCTAGCTAATGCCATTTCCATCATTGTATCCGGCACATGGTCGCTTTCATAAGGGCTTAACAAGCCAACTGCAATCAGAAAATCCTGTCTTACCCTCAATGAGCCCAATGAGACATGCCCTTTGATAATTTCCCCTGTTCTGGGGTCAGTTACACTCATTCCATAAGACCATCCCCGGGTGGAACGGTGCACCCACTGAATAAGGTTATATCTCACATCCATCGGATCAGCATCTTCCGGCATCAATTTAATCTGAAAAGCATTTTTA
>JBDLIU010000079.1:0-16616 GCA_039714715.1 Bacteroidota bacterium | reverse complement strand
GTGTCTACTTCAAAATAATCATAATTATCCTGATGAATTGTATCAGGCGACACAAGCGGTATCACCGCTATTAACCATATTACTGGTAATGATAACCACTGTGTCATAATACTGTATTTAGATTGAACTTACCTCTGATTATTATCATGTGCCACGCCTGTTACCATTCCGTTTTCATCTTTCATTTTCCTTATCTCTTTGGGAACATTAATAGCATTATTAAAATTAGTGCTTTCAAATTCTGCACCGAAAAAATTTACTCCTTTTAAGTCGGCACCACTAAAATCAGTGCCCTGAAGATGTGCTCCCTGAAAGTTAGCATACCACAATCTGGAATCAATAAATGATGATTCCTCCAGGCCAGCACCTGTAAAATCAGCATAAGAAAAATCGCAGCTATCCAGTTTCGATTTTAATAAAACAGCTCTGAAAAGTTTCGTTTTTATACCTGTTGAACCTGTTAGATCACTATCTAAAAATTCAGAATCTTTCATCAGGGCACCTGAGAAATCACAGTTTCTCATAGTTGTATGATGGCCTTCCATACCAAACATATTAGCTCCCCGAAAGTTTGAATTGGATAATGGAACATGATTCACCTTGACATGGAAAAGCTTGCTTTGTTGAAAGTTCGCACTATCCATTACCGAACCATCAAATATAGACCAGCGAATATCTGCTACTCTAAAGTCAGATTTACGATAATTGCCATCATAGCACCTGGCCGACCTGATAGAGGCTCCCCGAAAATCACCTTCAATCACACTGGTCCTTGGCCAATAAACCTCATCCAGAGAATCACGCCTGAAGTCATCTCTATTTTGTGGTACTTCCATAATTCCTTTATATCTTTTTCTTCCAGTTTGCAGGAAAGTTTCTTCATCAATTATCTTATTGACCTCTTCCGGTTCCAGGAATTCAGCTATTTCCAACAATTGGGTGGTGTCCGGAGGATTCGGGAACAGTATCTCAACATTTGATGGCGTATTGAATCCACATGAATTAAATATTCCTACAAAAATCACAAATCCTGAAAGATGAATTAACGACTTCATTGATCTAGACTACATCATTTCTATTAAAATAACGGTTACCCAGGTAAGCAAAAAGAAATCCTAACCCAATTGGGTACAAGATTGAGTACACTATAAAGAAAGCTCTATTTACTGTATCAAGTACAAAATATGAAGCGGTCCCCATTACTGTTAATGCAGGATCAAAAAGGATAAGACTACCTGTTCTGAAAACCTGTAGTGGATTTAACATGCCCAGGCCTATTATCAACTCAGGATTGCCCCTCATTCTTAACATAATACCAATAAGAATGAGATCTATAAAGGCAACCAGCAGTAACCAAATGATAAAAGCTGTACTAACAGCAATCTCCTGCGAGGCTGCCCTGGCTGAGATATACATACTTAATCCCAGGAAGAAAAACACAAGAGATGCCAGCAGAATACTATATAAAAAGAAGAGGTCCCATGGCACATCTATATTGGTAATTAAAGCCCATACTACAGCGCCCAGCAACGCTATAAAAACCGGAGTGTAAATGATTAAAAATCTACCAACAAGTTTCCCTACGAAATAACTGGTAAAAGATATTGGCAGAGACAAAATATATTCCATTACACTGTTTTCCCTATCACCTACTACAGATCGTACTGTTGAAATCAATACATAAATAGGCAGAATAGCCATGCTGATCTGCATAAATGTTACCATTAACCTACTAAGCCCTACAAAACCAATTATCTGTGATTCTGTGATCCCTGTTGTAAACATCACTGCTACAAACCCACCGAAAAGAATGCTATATGCCCAGAACCAACGTGATCTCAAATTCTGTCGAATGTCTGAATATACTATTTCTTTTAAATTCTCAAATGCTTTCATCAATTACCTGTCAATCAACAATTTTAATTAATTGTCTTCTTTTTTACTCCTTTCTTTTTCAAGCTTTTCCTCCAGTGCTTTCACCTTTTCAGGATCGTCCTTCATCATCAACATCTTCTCCTGAATATAAGATTCACGCATGGTTTTACCCTCATTTATTCGCAGGATTACCTGATCGAAATCATAAATACTATCTTCATCGGGCTCAACTTCATAGGCTGAATACCCATATCCCATTGGTGTATGTTTACCATAATCGTAATAAGCTTTTTCAGCATCAATCCAATTTGATTTTTCATTCTCTTTGCTGGCATCACCAATCCAATACCTTACAGTGTCTCCTTTCCACTCACTCCACAATTCTACTCCTCTCATCTCTTCCGCGAGGCAGCCAATATCATCATACCAGTGCACTTCACCCCACTGGTTAATGGCCTGCACATTATACCGCTGATCTGTGAGTCCCATATAGCACACAAAACACACATCACGACTAAAGTCTATTTCACGAGGTGCAAAGTCATCCTTTTGTCCACATGATGCTAATAATCCAACAGCCAGAGTTATTATTAAAATTCTTTTCATAGCATTTTTCTGTTCTTATTGACTATTTAAACTTCTTTATCTACAACTATTTTACCCATATCCATTTCGATTAACCGGTTAACCAGACCTTCTACCTCGTCAATCCTATGGCTACTGATTATCATAAGAGCTTCCTTATTAAAGCTGTGCAGGTAATCAAAAAGTATACCCCGAGCTTTAGGGTCCAGGTTAGCAGCCGGCTCATCCATTAATAATATTCTAGGATTTCTTCCCAGGGCAAATGAAACCAATAATTTTTGTTTCATTCCTCCTGAAAGTTTCATGAATGGCTTACTGAGGTTTGCTTTAACATCGAGCCCCAGGTTCTCACTAATATCGACAAACTTACTTCTATCTGTATTGGTCAGTTTTGAAAAGAAGGCCAACATTTCTGAGACTGTCATTTTTATAGGTGGAGGTATTTGTGGAACAAAACCAATGCTCTGCAACATTACCTCTCGTTCTTTCCTGGGGTTTAATCCCAGCACATCGATGATACCCTCATAATCATAAAGGCCTAATATACTTCTAATAAGCGTAGTTTTACCTGCTCCATTCTGACCAACTAATGCAATACGTTCACCGGCCTTAAGATGACAAGACAGCTCTTCAATTACAGTTGTTTTTTTGAATTTTTTAGTCAGCTTAGTAACTGATATCAGGTTTTCTGTATTATTCACAAAGAGTTATTTTTTTATTCTTACATCATTTTATCAAGTCCTTTAATTGTCAATTTAAGAGCATCGCCATAACATACATCTACACACAGGCCACAGTTCGTGCAATCTGCACCTGTTGCGTGTACTTCTTTCGTTGCCCTGCCTCGTTTCACAAACCATAACTCATGTGGTACCAGGCAAACATCTGTGCAATCCATACAATGGCCACACTTGCTTAAATCAAACTTAACTCCCACAGGAGAAACCTTTTTCAATGCACTGAATGTTACACCAACCGGACAAACATAGCGGCACCAAAATCTTTTTGAATATACAATTTCAAATAATAATAAAGCTACCACCCATAATAAAATTAGCCCGGGACCATAAATTACAGCCCTTGAAATAATTCCAATAGGATTGATTGTTTCAAAAACCAGTGTTTTTGTTAGAAATGCCAACAACAAAAATCCTATCCAAAAAATGTACCTGATACTAATATTGTATGAATGTTCTTTTATCTTTTTCTTTTTCACGAAATAGTCATGTAGTTTTTCTGCATTTTCTGCAAGAAAATGATATGGGCACAACCAGGAACAGAATGTGCGTCCACCCATGAAAAAATAGAAGATTACTATCACAAAAAAGCCTATAAAGAAATTCGTGGTTAACATAGCAAAATAACCAGTACGGCTACTAATAAACATTTCTTGCAAAGCATTATATGGATCCATTAGGTAGATACCTAAAAATCGTGATCCACTTAAAGAACCTTCCAGGATACCAATATCAAATGCAAATGATGCCCAAAACAAGAAATTCATAAAAATCAGAACAGCCCATCTTATGTTTCTCCACTTATTCTTATTAGGGTTATCAGCCTTCCATTCCTTGAAAGTTAAATTCAATTTAGAATTAGGCATTTCCTCTCTGCGCTTGGCAGGTATCGGTGCTATTTTCTTTTTACCAAACATCAGAAAAAATTAAACCATTTCTACTTTATCTATAACAATACTGCTTGGAGTTGTTGGACATATCATCACACAAACTCCACATCCTGTACATGCATCCAATATTTTTGGTTGCCAATACTTCTTGCCTGTGTCATCCGACTTTTCTTCCAGCACAATAGCTGTATCTCCAATAGGACATTCTGTAACACATAAATCGCAAATTTCACGATCGAACTGGTGATCATTTACCGGTGATGCTTTACGCTCTTTTCGCTCAGGATCAGGAGAACGGTATACACCTGTAAAGCTATCTTCTCTAGGTACACCTTTATATCCTTTGCCCTGTACAGCCAGGCAAGTTTCTGCTTTCAATACAGCAACGCCCATATTGGTATTCTCCTTCATTGCTTTAGACTGCACAATAAACGGATTATAGCCTGGTCCCGGTTCAGGGTTGGCCTTTTGATATTCTACAAGGGCATTTTCTCCTGCTTTTTTAAATGGAATAAAATCCAGCGCAGCTGTTGGGCAGGTTTCAATACACTGCATGGCATCGCATGAGAAATCACAGGCTTGTTTTCTTGGGTCGATATAAGGTGTTCCTATAGACAATCCATCTTTAATACCAGCCAGTTTAACAGCTTCAATAGGACATATCTGCACACATAACCCACACTTGATACACGCATAAATAAATTCTTCCTCATTAACTGCTCCGGGTGGTCTAAGTAAGGTTTTTGCATTCTCCTCATTCAGTCCCTTAAGATAGTTTGCACCAGCTCCTACTGCACCTAAAGCTACAACAGCAACAGCGCCATTTTTAAGAAAACTTCTTCTATCAATATTTGATTTGTTTTTACTCATAGGAGTTACATTAATGTATCACCAATTTGTCTAATCATTTGACCCATTTTCCCACTTATACATTGGTTTTTTATCCTCCAGTACAAACTTTGGCTTAGAAAAAGGAGCCAATCTTTCCAGGAAATCAAGAACTTCTAGAATTGGTGCTCCATAGAAAAACTTGACGTTCTTGTTGAATGCCCATAAATGCTCACTATAACTGTATAGCTTATAAGAGACATCACCAGTATTATCACTATCCTTATCATAACCCTGATAATCGCTCCAATAGTTCCCTTCAAATTTATTATGGTTGGCAGTTCTTCCTCGTGTAAATACCTGTGTTAGGTTATCATGCAAATAATTTCCTTTAACCAGGTTCCCTTCAAGGTCAGAGTGGAACAACATTCCCACATTACAAAAAGCAATTTCATTACCAATTACTGTGTTTATCTTTTCAGGCACGTATGGTGATACATCAAAGTGTAATCCATATGCTGAGTACAAAAATCTGTTATTCAATATTTGGTTTGATGAGGTTTCTTTTAATCCCAGGCACATACCGGTAGAACCAACAGAACCCTGGATCAGATTTTCAGTTAATATGGTTCTTTCACTATACATGAGGAATACCCCTACAGAATTATCATAAAACTCATTATTATGTATCCTGTTATTATGGGCATACATGAAATGAATACTATACCGGTTTCCTACTCCCTTATTTCCTTCAAAATGATTTTCTGACGAGTACCAAACCACCATGTCCCGTACCTGGTGCCAATAGTTAAATAGTATCCTGTTGTTCGTAGAGTACCAAAGCCGAATTGCATCGCCTTTCAATGCCATTGGTTTTCTTGATATTGATGAGATTTCGTTATGTTCGATTACACATCCATCAGATTTAAAGATATCTACACCAAACAGACATTCATCAATCAGGTTATTATAAACATAAGTATGATTTGCTTCGACTATTTTGACTCCAGCATCCAGTCTGTCAGGAGAATCACCTGTATTGGTGATATGCAAATTTTTAATAGTTACACTATCCGCCTTCACATAGATAACCGATTCATTTCCCATACCTGAAACAGTGGCCTTTCCTCTACCATCAATTACAACATTGGGCACATTAATAGTAGCTGGACCTGTATAAAAACCCGGATCCAGCACCAGTGTGTCTCCCGGTTTCAGTTTTCTTAGTAAGGTATTTAGATGGATTTGATTATCCTCTGATTCAACAGGAGTAATCTCTGCCAGGGTGCCAGGGATATTATGCTCTTCCTCTTGTGCATAACTACCCCTTACCAGTAGTAATAATACCAGGAGAAAGAAAGCTTTCATAACTTTTAGATATCCGACTTGAATGAAAGGTGCTTACGTTTAAAAAGAACTGCCAATATAAGAAACACAAAAACTAATACGTCCAACAGGAATCCATAATATGGATAAGCAATAGTTTCAAATTGTGCTACTTTACCATGACCAAATATTGTAGGCATAAATGGTTTTATACCTGCAAATGCCCCTCCTCCATGCAGATCGAGGTGATGCCCATACCAATACATTGAATAGGCAAACAAAGCCAGAAAGTAGAATGGAAGCAATGCAGGTACAAAAGCAAAGAGTGCATTCACTTTCTTAGGTGTAGCTATAAACACAATGGCCATTACAACAAAGACAATGAATATATATTTAGAATAAACAAGTACTCCATTTAAAAACTTAAGATAACCTGGTGTTACATTAATCTGGGCCGGGCTTCCTGTTTTTGGGTCAATTATCTCTTCTCCACTTGCATCTTTTTCTGTATCAAAAACATAAAACTCAGGTACTACTTCTTTCTGACCTTCAGTCCTTTTCTCATATACACGACTATTTACACCTTGTACAATGGGGTACATGCCTATGTAATGATTAATAGCATTCATCTCTACAAGGCACTCTGCACCTTCATTGGTTGTAATTTCAGCCCTTTCCTGAACCCCCTCACAACCATTGTATACTCCGTTATATTTAAACTCTATACGTATCCCGATAGGATACATTGATTTTGGATATTGATGACTTTGAAGTGCCACCCACCAAATAGGCATAAAATAAACGGCTATGATTAGAACAATGCCTAATCCAGCAAACAGTTTATATAACAGCCCTAATTTTTTTGCTTGATCTTCCATAACCTAAAAAATCTAATCAATTAAAAGATATACTAGCAAGTATCCAAGTATGTTTATTAAACACACCTGGATAATAGCCATCTATTTAGCTTCCACTCCAGCTTCCTGCAGCATGTAAGCAATACCATTTTTGATATCATCATCTGTAAGATCCGGGAATCCCCCTCTTGGTGGCATTAAACCTTGTTCCCCCTGGAATCCATTAATAGCTTGAGAAACTAAAGTATCCATTCCTTTGTTTGCTATCTCTACCCAACGTTCATTTTCTTTAAACATTGGAGCACCGGTAACACCTGTTAAATGGCATGCCATACATTTTGTATCATAAATCACTTTTCCTTTCTCGGCATCCGGACCTGCTGGCGTTTCTTCTGCCAGCATAGATTTAACAGCAGGTTTATCACCTGTATCTTCCGCTTTTTCACCTCCACCACAGCTTGACAGAATGATTCCAAGGCTGATAATTAAACTGAAAATTAATAATACTCTTCTCATAGGTTTTCTATTTTATTTAAGTCTAAGTTATAAAAGAAAAGCGGCAAAGTACCGCTTCCCTTTTAGTAATAAATTATAATATCACATTATTTAGCTTGCATTTCCTGTAACACCTGCTCAGATTTCGCTTTCATATAAGCTATAATCTTATTGGCATTCTCTTCCGTTACATTCTGATTAGGCATTGCTAATTTATAACGTTGTCGCATAGCTTCGATATCTGCATCCTGCATCTTAGATTCAGGATCCATGATCCAGTCTTTCAACCAGACATCATCTCTACGCTTATCGATCATCAAGAGATCAGGACCATTGGCTTCTGCCCCAAACTTATGGCAAGCATTACATCCATAGTTAAGGAACTCAAGTTCACCCGGCAATAAGTTGGCAAGCTCTATAGCAGATGGCGTAAATGCCTGCATTTCCATATCCCTGTTGATCCTGTCAGTATAAGCAAGCACTCTGTTATTTTCTGCCATTTGATCAAACTCAACAGCTAAATAACCAACGAGTTGTCGCCTATCAGGACTATTCTGCTCATCAAGTAATATAGGGTACATTCCTGACTTCTCTGCAACAAATTTGATGGTTGCGGTCTCACCCGGACTGTAATGGTACATCTTGTCATAAGCAGAGATCTGATATACATAGTGATCAAGTTTAGTATTACCATGGTTTGTTAGGTGTAAATAAACTTCCTGACCTTGAGTAACCTCAATATTGTCTGGTGTTACCTTACCATCTTTAATTGTACCATATATACGTACTTCATTGCCATTAACATCTGTTCTCTCTTCACCCATTTGGGTCAAATGTTCTGATATTTCATCTGTAACAATATTTGTTCCCAATGGATATATTTCTTCAGACTGGTAATCATCAATAGATATCAACGCTGTATAATGAGGCTCACCCATTGGTAATGGCATGTCGTATATCACTTTAGGATCACCATCTCCGCTAATATCAATCAACTGGTGGTTCTGTGGGTGAAGTGGTCCTACAGGATTAAATCTATCAATTGAAAGCTTATTCAATGATATTAGATACTTACCATGAGGTTCCTGGGTATCACCATGCGCAGAAACTAAGTGTCCTACATTATAATGTGAAGGCACATGACCTAAAACTTTAAGATTAATATAATCCCACTTTGTGATACGTGAGTCAACATAGATTGAAGTATAAACTACACCTTCCTTGCTATCATACTGGTTGTGAAGAGGCCCTAATCCAACTTCAACACTACCATGTAAAGCATCTTCTAATGGTATAACAGGAATACCATATCTATCAGTTCCCTCAAAATTCTCAGCCTCAATAGCTGCCATTATTTTCTCAAATGAATACACCCATGCGTGAGAATCTAATTTTCCGGCAACAATAATGTATTCACCCGTTGGGTTAACATCTACTCCGTGAGGTGATTTAGGCTCAGGAATTAAGAAGAGTAAGTTATGCTTAATAGCATCTTCCATTGTAATAACCTTATGACCTCGAACCATCATAGGTTTAATTGTACCATTATTCAATAATTCTTCTGCCTTCTTCCAGTTGGTAACATGAAGATAATCCACATCTCTTGAAGAACAACCTGCTTCAAATGGAGGACGACCACTTTCAATACCACCATAATACATCTCTGTACAGAATGAATTAGTAAAGCCCCAACCATAGGAAACTAACTTTCCTGCATCAGATAAATCCTGAGTGTAAGGAGGAAATTCAAATGTAAATGATTCATCCTCTAAAACTCTACCGTTCTCATTATCAAATCGCCAGTAGGTTACTCCACCTCTCCAGTATTTCTCAAAATTAGCTTCACTTAACTCATGGTATTTCCAATCTAAAGGAGCAGGATATTGTGCTGCTTCCATAAAATACCTTGAATCAGGCGTAAAGAAACAACCTCCATGGTTTGAACGATAAATAGGACTATTTACTGTTTGCTTACCTTGCCAATCTTTCAAACTAAAGACAAATACTCTTGGGTTGGCTTTATCATTAATAACACCCCATTTACCATCATATAATCCGTCTGTCTCTGAGAATCCCGGGTGATGTGTGTCAGCCCAAAGAATTTCCTGTCCATCTATGAATCCTGTTTTCATTAAATCCATTGTTTCTTCACTATACCCAAAACCAGAATAAGGTTGACGTGTATTAAGTGGAACATATTTTAACATACGCATAGATGGTACAGTATACATAGGTAAGTTACCTTCCTGTCCACCAGAGTTCACCGAAACATACTCATCCTTAAGATTATCCGGTGTATAAGTTTTAGCAGCAGCTAATACATCTTCTGCATTAAGTCCTCTTCGAGCAACAACATCACCAAATGATTCCTGGCCAAATGGCTTACCACTAATGTTTGTGCCACCAGCATAATCATCGCCTTTTTCACCCTCTCCACAACTTAAAGTCATCAAGCTCAAGGCGAGAAAAAAGAAGCCCATCGTGAATAATGAACTATAATTTATATTTTTTAGATTTTTCATTGTATCTCTATTTTTCAATTATCCCTGATTACTTATCTTCGATTCTTTCACTTAACAGCTTCTTCGCACGTAAGCCTACATCGGCAGTTTTAACCTGGTATTGCCAGTATTGCTCTGCCCATAAGAATGCATCTTTGTATTTACCTTCTGCTGCATACTTTTCATGATTCTCTTTAGATGTAGTTGCCTGACCTAGTTGATCAAATGCATCTTCAACTAAAGCTGCCACGTAAGGATAATCCTGGAAGTTGTTTTCTTTTAGCCAGGTAACAACACCATTAATAATATCCTGTGTTTGAGCAATTACTTCAAGCTTGGCTTCATACTGCTTTTTGTATTCCGCCAATTGCTCCTCGGTAAGAACTACCTCTTCTTGTTCAACATCAACATAACCTGTTGGTCGAACTAAAAGAATTCCTTCCATTTCCAGGTGTAGTGCCGAACAAAACTCAGTACAGTAATAAGGGAAAACTCCTGACCTGTCAGCAGTAAATGTTACAGAAGCTGTTTTTCCAGGTTCGAAACTACCGTGAATACCGTAAGTATCAACAGTAAATCCATGTGTTTCATCTTCGGCTCTTTCCAGGTTGGTAAGGTGGAAAGTAACCACATCACCTTCGTTAACTGTTACGATTTCCGGTGTAATGTGAGAACGGATAAGTGTTCCAAATATGTGAACTCTATTACCTTCTCTTTCTATTTTCTCCTGACCGGCAACAGTCTTATATCTTGAGATTTCTCCTGATCTTGTATTTGTACCAAGAGGATAACGAATAATTGGTTTGATAGTAGTACGTAGTACTGCAACAGAACCATACATGTTAGCCTGTGGCAATGTCATGGTATATATATCTGACATATCATCAGAAGAAATGTCAATCAGGTGCTGGAAGCTAGGACGAATAGGTCCCACATTTGGATAATTATCATATAAAGCTTCCTTATCAACTACTGTTAAATAGTTAGAATGAGGTGTTGCAGACATTCCCTGAGGTATCATCAGGTAACTTGGCTTAAAGCTCAAGGTAATATCACCATCAACTTTTCCGGCATCGTAGTCAAAACGAACTACTTTGCTATCACCATGTGCTGAGGCATAAGCAATATTTTCACGATAATCAAAAGCAACATCAACAACGTTGCTGCCAATTTCTACGCTTGCATGTTGTACACTTGCAGCGTCTATATCAGATCCATTTGCTAAAGCATCTCTAACCTTAGCAAAATCAAATACTAAAGTATTATCAGCTCCTACAACAAAGTACTTACCGTCAGGCGTAACTTTAACTGTATTAGCCGATGCAGGAAGTTTAATAAACCCTACTGCATTAGCACCTTTGGCATCGTCATAGGAAACAACATTAAAATCATTGATTTTAGTTGTTTTTACTGAAGCAAGCTTGGCATAGTCAAGTACATAAACATAATATGTACCATCCTTATCGGCCAAACCAACCACAAGGCCATCGCTATCAAATTTACCTGCATCGAAGTAATCCAATGTGTAATCAGGCAGCTCAGTAGTAAATGATTTTTCTTTAATCATTCTGCTTTTGTGAATGTTTTCTCCTTCAACAAATTTCCAGAAGGTAACACCTGACTTAAATGCAGAAGTTGTTGTGTTATCCCAAGGTGCCGGGTACTGGCTAGACTGAATAACGTATTCAGTATTCTGGGTTACTGCTGTTCCAGGATAGGTGCTAATAAATAATGGATTAGAAAGTACCTGCTTGGTCTCAAAATCGTCTAAGCCCATAAGAGCAATCCTTGAGTTTGCACCATCTGAGAAGAAAGCAAAATGACCATCATAGTTTCCTTCTTTCTCTGAGAAAGCAGGGAAGCGCATATCCCCGTAGGTGCTAATTCTGTTATCAAGCGTAGACTTCTTAAGCATTAGTGAGCTTTCGTCATCGAAACCATATCCTTGCCATGGTTCTGGTGAAAAAACACCCACGTATTTGTAAATACGCATGGATGGAATACCATAGACAATCATAGTACCTGAGTTACCGGTACCCACAATTGAGAAGTACTCATCCCGGCCACCACGTGGCATGAATGTTTTTACTGCGGCTAGCACATCATCGTCTGAAAGACCACGTGCCGTTTTTACATCATCAACGGTTTGCTGTGCCATCGTATCAGTAGCCATAATAACGACTAATACCATACCAGCTAACACCTTGATAAGCCAATTGAAATTTTTCATTTTTCTCATAGTTATTGTTTAAGCTAAAAAAGTGAATTCAGAATCTGGATTAATGTACTCTCCTATAAAACCTTCCTTTAAAAAATAAAGAACATCTTTTTTTAGATGGCTTTCATAAATGATCTTACATTTGCAAAAATCTACGGACTTCATAATTAGTTTTATTATTTAGTTAGTCCATTAATAAAAGGAAGTATGCAACCAAATAATAGGCATATATTTAATTGCATACTTAACCTATTAACACTTAAACAAATTTAAGATAAAAAGACTTTTATATCCTAATTAAATTAACTAATTTTCACTATGTTTTCAAACTCTACCAAGTATGCCATCAGGGCAATCGTACACATGTTGGAAAATCAGCAAAATGGGAAGCATAGAGTTGTTGAAATGGCTTCTAAGTTGGAAATACCTCAACCCTTTTTAAGCAAAGTTCTTCAACAGTTAGCTAAGAGTGGAGTTATTTCTTCAACAAAGGGTCGTAATGGAGGGTTTTACCTTAGTGAAGAGAATCAAAACAGACCACTTGTAGACGTTATAGTATGCATTGAAGGAAGAAATGTCTTTGATCATTGCATTTTAGGTTTAAAGGAGTGCTCGGATGAAAATCCATGTATTTTACATCGCCATTTTAAAATGTTTAAGGAGAGTATTGAGAAAGCTATTAAAGAACAATCCATTGAGGATCTGATTAAGTATTACTCGACATGAGTTAAACTTAAGCTGTTAGAAAATATTCTAATTCTACAATTAGAGAATTTTTATAAAAGTAATTAGTTTTGCCACGCAGAATAAATCTGCATGGCAAGCCCAATATCTGTTAAAGAACAGAGGGTTAGTAAATTTAATAGAAAGCCCAGGTGGCCCGCCAGTACAACAAGTTGACTGTCGGACAGGCGGAATTGACCAATTCCTTATCTGGTGCTACATATTATCTGCTAGTACACGACTAGTAGTGTTTTATTTTTGATGATTTATGCCCAGGTGGCGGAATTGGTAGACGCGTTGGTCTCAAACACCAATGATTGCAAGATCGTGCCGGTTCGACCCCGGCCCTGGGTACGAGTGTAGCGAGTACACAGAAATGGTCAGCGTTAAGCTGGCCATTTTTTGTTTACGCGTAGCTGTAAACAAACAGCCGGGGAATTTCTATAAACATTTACTTCTTACAATGTAAGAGTATCACTATTAAAAAACTGTTCCTATATAAAAGTATTGATACTATTCTGAACAATTTTACAAAGTAATTTTACTGAAAAAATAGTAATTTTAGACATTTGAAAATCAAGCCAACCACAACCTTGAAAACAGCACTATCAATACCTTGTTTTATAAGTCAGTTTTACCCTGAAGTTGCTGAATCATCCATGCAGCTCATGGAAAAATTAGGAATTGATTTCGAGCTTCCAAAAGATCAAACCTGTTGTGGACAACCTCTGGCCAATTCCGGGTATGAACACAAAGCCAAAGAGATATATAAGCACAATGTGGATCTTTTCGGATCTTACGATATGACTTTAATGATATCGGGAAGTTGTACGTACCACATTAAAGAACATTATGATGTTATTGAACAAACTGATGAGGTAACGAGACTCAGAAACAATATCAGGGATCTAACAGAATACATTTTAAATGAGTGTTTAGATAAATTACCTCCAGTGAAATTTCCTCATAAAGTAGCGCTTCATACCGGTTGCCATAGTTTGCGAGGAATGAGATTTGGTGTTTCTTCTGAGTTGGGTGCAGAAACAAAATCATTTTTGCTTCCTATGGTACAACATGTCAAGGATATTGAGATAATCAATCTTGAAAGGCCTAATGAATGTTGCGGATTCGGAGGTACCTTCTCTGTTTTTTATGATGAGATATCAGTGAGAATGGGAAGGGACAAATTACAGGATGCTATTAACAAAGGAGTTGAAGTTCTAGTAAGCAACGATATGTCTTGTTTTTTACATCTCGAAGGGATCATTAAAAAAGACAAGCTTCCTATAAAGGTTATGCATATTTTGCAGGTATTAAATGGTGATAAACTTTGATGGCTATGGCAGTTAATTTTAAAACCAAAGCGGAGAAGTTTGTAAGAAATGAGGAAAGAAGTGCATGGCATGACACAGCATTATGGTTTGTCAGATCAAAGCGGGATATTGCCATAGAAAAGGTAGAAAACTGGGAAGATCTAAGAAAAGAAGCTAGCAATATCAAGGATCATTGCCTTTCAAAGCTTGATGAATACCTGCTAGAATTTGAAAAGAATGCCATCAGTAATGGCGTGGTTGTGCATTGGGCTAAAGACGGAGAGGAACATAATCGAATTATAGGAGAAATACTCGAAAAGCATAAGGTTAAGAAAATTGTAAAAAGTAAATCGATGCTTACCGAGGAGTGTGGCCTCAACCCATATCTCGAAAAGAACGGCTTTAGTGTTATCGATACTGATTTAGGTGAAAGAATAATTCAATTAAGAGAAGAGCCTCCCAGTCATATTGTATTACCGGCCATCCACCTGAAAAAAGAAGATGTTTCAGAATTGTTTCATGAAAAATTCAATACGGAAGAAGGAAATAATGACCCGGGTTATTTAACCTATCAAGCGAGGTTATCTCTACGAAATGATTTCCTTGAAGCAGAAGCCGCTCTTACAGGTGTTAACTTTGGTATTGCCGAAACCGGAGAGGTGGTAATTTGCACCAATGAAGGGAACGCAGATGTCGGGGCCAACATTGCTCCTTTGCAAATCCATAGCATGGGTATTGAAAAACTGCTACCTGGAAGAGAACACCTTGGTGTCTTTACCAGGATGCTTGCCAGAAATGCTACCGGACAACCCATCACTGTATATACATCGCATTATAAAAATCCAAAGGGTAATGGTGAAATGCACATCGTGCTTGTTGACAATGGCAGGTCTGAAAGGCTGGGCAATGAAGATTTCCGGTCTTCACTAAAGTGTATTCGCTGCGGTGCCTGTATGAATACCTGCCCTATCTATAGAAGATCAGGTGGTCATAGTTATGGTGCTACGATTCCCGGCCCAATAGGTGCAATTTTATCGCCAAACCTAGATCTCACTAAATATAGTGAGTTACCTTTTGCTTCTACATTATGTGGTTCCTGTACCGATGTTTGTCCGGTAAAGATTGATATTCATACCCAGCTTTATAAATGGCGACAAGTTATCGGAGCCAATAATGTGTTGCCCAAATCAAAAACCATGGCAATGGGTATTGCAGGAAAAATGTTAAAAAGCCCGAAAGCGTTTAACATGTTATTCAGAATAGGTCGAATAGCATTAAATATCCTGCCATCTTTTATTATTAATAACCGGTGGAACGCCTGGGGTAAAGGCAGAGCAATGCCAGAAATCAAGAAGAAAAAGTTTGATAAGAACTAAGAAACCTGCAATTAAGAAATGGAATGAGCCCAAAAGAAGATATATTGAAAAACATACGGCAGAGCAGAAAGGACATGTCTGTTAACTTGATCGAATTTGATCATAAATCGGATAATGAAAATCTGATAAACAAATTCTATCAATCTCTGGAGACCAGCAGTGCTTCTTATGTTGAATTTTCAGAATATAATGACGCCTCAAACATTATTAAATCACAACTTCCTGATCATTCTTTGTGCGTTAATACCATCGATCAAATAGCAATTGAAAGTCTGAATATCTCAGAAATCGATGATCCTAAATCACTTCATCCGCTTGATATTTCTATTATCAGGGGTGAATTTGGGGTGGCAGAGAATGGAGCTATTTGGGTAAATGCAGGTGAACTACCTTTTCGTATACTTCCCTTTATCTGTGAAAACCTGGTTGTTATTCTAAACAAAAGGAACATCGTAGGTGACATGCATGAAGCATATAAGCGTACCGATAAGTTAGATTACAGCTTTGGAGTCTTTATTACAGGTCCATCAAAAACGGCCGATATTGAACAAACGCTTGTGGTGGGTGCGCAGGGACCAAGAAAAATGCTTGTTTTAATAAAGGATGATTAACTAGAAAGTTAAAAGGTTAACCAATTACTTTAAATTGCATATACACCCACCCCTACACCCCTCCAAGGAGGGGACTTTTTTTATTTTTCTAAATAAAATTCTCTGATATTATTAGAAAGGTGTTACTTCTTCACACCGATCTCGCGCCTCAAGAGCTTATCTTATTTTTAGCATGAGCTAATTCCTGTATTGTGATGGTGTAATTCCTTTGAACTTTTTAAACTGCTTATTAAAATGACTGAGATTATTAAAGCCACAATCCAGGCTTACCTCGAGTACAG
>JBDLIU010000078.1:0-17089 GCA_039714715.1 Bacteroidota bacterium | reverse complement strand
CCCGTTCTGTTAATTAGCCTGTTTATAAATCTTGATGCATATTCATCCACATGTTTACTTTTCGGGCCATCAACTGTTACATTAAAGGATTCATTCAGTCTATACTCCTCTGCATGCACTTCAATCTCTGAAGGCCAGGGCATTAAATTTATTTTTGTTTGAGCAAATACAACAGTATTCATCAACAGAAGAATCCAGAAAAAAACAGTCCTCATAAGTAAAAATTCAATTTGTTTGAAAAATTCATTTTTATCTCCTAAATAGGAACATGAATATGTCTTTCAGCATGATAGCTTGACCTTACCAATGGTGAAGATTCAATATATTTTATTCCTCTCTTTAAACCTTCTTCCTTAAAATGAGCAAACTTGTCCGGGTGAACGAACTCTGCCACCTCGATATGCATTTTAGTAGGCTGCAGATATTGCCCTAATGTTAGGATGTGCAACCCAACTGAAGCAAGATCATCCATTGCCCTGTACACCTGATTATCTGTTTCCCCAAGGCCAAGCATGATACCGGATTTGGTACGCCTACCAGCTTCTTTTGTCAGTTTGATTTGTTCGAGGCTACGGTCATACCTGGCCTGTGGTCTTACTTGCCTGTATAATTCTTTTACAGTTTCCATATTATGAGATACCACTTCCTGATCCCCTTCTATCATTCTGTAAAGCGCATCCCATCGACTTTTTACATCAGGTATTAGAGTCTCGATGGTAATACCTGGGGAATACTCTTTTGTTTTGACAACCGTTTGGTACCATATCTCTGCACCTTTATCTTTTAGCTCATCACGGTTGACTGAAGTTATCACTGCATGTTTTACACCCATTTTTTGTATTGCCTTAGCAACACGTTCAGGTTCATTTTTGTCATATTCAGGTGGTCTTCCGGTAGCAACAGCACAAAAAGTACAACTTCTTGTGCAGACATTGCCCAAAATCATAAATGTCGCGGTACCTGCACCCCAGCATTCGCCCATATTGGGGCAATTTCCACTTTCACATATCGTATGCAATTTATGATCATCAACTAAATTACGTACTCGAGCATACTCCTTACCCACAGGCAGTTTTACCCTTAACCAATCAGGTTTTTTAATTTTTGGTTTATCATTCACAATCTTATCCTCACTCATTTAAAGATTTTTGGCAAAAATAGCTTACTTGAAATAATTCTACTTTCTTGCACCGTAAAAAAGAGTAAGATAAACTGTTGGCCAGATAGCATAATTGTCCGCCTCAGGAATCATTTCAATTTTTCTGGTATATGCATCCACCAGCATTCCCAGCTCGAACCCAGATACATTACTTTTAAATGTCCCAAACTCAAAACTAAGGCCAGCTCTCACATTCATGCCTAATACTAGTTTAGATTGGAATAAGCCCTGAAACATAAAGCCTGAACCGGAAATATGCTCAATGATATGATAGTTAGGATTGTATGGTTCTCTTACAGCCTGATTATACTCAATATAATATGGTGATTCTAATCCAATAGAAGGTCCAACTGACCCTGTCGCTGTAATTTGCACCCCCTGTTGCGGAGCCTTCTTGAATAAAATCATATCTCTGCCATATTGCCCCCTTATGGCATACAGGTAATTTGTCTTCCCTACGATAAAGTAGCTACCTGTAGACATTGCGATTTTTCTCGACTCAGCAGGATGTTTTACGGATATTAGTTCAAAGCCAATGGTTCTGTAATAATTAGGTTGAAGATATCTGGAAAAACGAAAAATAAACCCTCCGATCAAGCCACTGGAACTATTCTTATTAAGACCCCAGATTGATTCACTTGTATAATCATAATCATTTTCCTGGGCATATAACTGGCTCACAGAGAGAAACAACAACAAAACCATAATTACATACCTTTTCATCTTCAAGCAGTTCTCTTCCACACCTCTAATTTGAACGTAAAATTATTTAAAATAGTTCATTAGCTTTCTTTACTAATTAATTATTATACCAATTAGGTCTTTCAGCAGTTTCCCATATAGATCGTTCATCTTTATCATACCTGGGCCTTCTGCCGCCCTTCTCTTTTGCAGCTTTAGGTTGGTTAGCATTCTTTTTGAACAGTTTTGCCCACCATATCTTCACTTTAACAGGTTTGTCTTTTTCTTCTACAGAATTTCTCGGTTTATAACCCTTTGTATAAGATGAACTTGGATGTAGTCTTCCTTTTGCTTGAGCAGGAACTTTCACTAAACCTCCCTGAGTAGGGTTACCAAAAGCCCAGAATGAGAATGTAGTTGCTTTTGCATTTCTCATCCCTCCTGCTTCTACAAGCCTCATTCTTTCCTTTCTTGAAAGTTCTGATGGCAGTTTTCTGTTCTGCTTTTTATGGTCAAACTCTTTGTGTAACCCTCCGCGGTCAGGATCCATTATTTCCACAAAACTTAGAGATCTTGTTCTGCCTCGTTCAGTACCTGGAGATTGAGTGATTCTGTTTCTTCGGCCACCTTTTATCTCATCCGGTAGTCTATTGTTACGATCTGTTCTGGCAGTTTCTTCATGAAGACCCATATGTGTAGGGTCACCAATCCTTAAGAATGTAAACGACCTTGTTCTTCCTCTTTTAGTACCCGGACTTTGTCCATAACCTGTTAGTAAATAGGTTGGTAATTTACCCTTGTAATTAGCAATTCCTTTATTGATAACAACAATATCATCCCTGGTAATAGGTTGTTCATTATTATTCCATTGTCTTGTAATACTTCCACCTCCACCTTTAATTGGTTTTTTAGACTTTAGATTACCAGCATATACACCTCCCTTGCTCGGCCCATAACTCGGCATGGCACTTAGTGGCATCTTTCCCTTATAATTTGATATCCTCTCAGCATCCGGGCTCCTCCTGCGTGCCAGTGGCTGTTCATTATTATTCCATTGCCTGGTTATACTGCCTCCTCCCTTTAATGGCTTCTTGGCTTTCATCCTACCTGCATATAAGCTCTCATTACCTCCCTTATATTTCTGTATTGATTTTGCCGGTATATTCCCCGTATAACCACTTGAACGACTTTTACTATAACTTGGCATAGCGCTTAACGGCATCTTTCCCTTATAATTCGAGATCCTCTCAGCATCCGGACTCCTCCGGCGTGCTAAAGGTTGCTCATTATTATTCCACAGCCTGGTAATACTACCGCCTCCCTTTAATGGCTTCTTGGCTTTCATCCTACCTGCATATAAGCTCTCATTACCTCCCTTATATTTCTGTATTGATTTTGCCGGTATATTCCCCGTATAACCACTTGAACGACTTTTACCATAACTTGGCATAGCGCTTAACGGCATCTTCCCCTTATAATTCGAGATCCTCTCAGCATCCGGACTCCTTCTCCGTGCCAGAGGTTGTTCCCTATTATTCCACATTCTTGAAATACTACCTCCTCCTTTCAACGGTTTCACGGTCTTGATTCTTCCTGCATATAAGCTCTCATTACCTCCCTTATATTTCTGTATTGATTTTGCCGGTATATTCCCCGTATAACCACTTGAACGACTTTTACTATAACTTGGCATAGCGCTAATTGGCAGCCTTCCGGTAAAATTCGACATTTTCTCTCCATGAGGACTTCTGCCTTTCCCTATCAATGGTTGTTCATTATTATTCCACCTTCTTGTAATACTGCCGCCACCTTTCAACGGTTTCACGGTCTTGATTCTTCCTGCATATAAGCTCTCATTACCTCCCTTATATTTCTGTATTGATTTTTTAGGGATATTACCAGTATACCCACTTGAACGACTTTTACCATAACTCGGCATGGCACTAAGTGGCATTCGTCCCTTGTATTGAGAGATGGCATCACCAAGAGGGGTTCTTCCCTTTCGTAACAATGGTTGTCCCTGGTTATTCCAACCCCTGCGACTTACACTTCCTCCACCTTTTAAAGGTCTCACATATTTTTGTCTTCCAGAAAAAGTGCTCTCATAACCTCCCTTGTATTTCATTATCAATTTTGATGGAATTTTACCAGTATAGCTAGCAGCTTTGCTTTTGCCATAACCAGGCATAGCACTGATTGGCATCCTACCTGTATACCTGGCTGCTGCGGCTCCACTTCGTCCTCGACCTTTCCTGGTCAGCGGTTGCCCTGCATTATTCCATCCAGCTCTTTTAGAAGTTCTAGGTTCACTGAATCGATATTTTTTCTGTGTTCCTGCCGGGGCCGATCGTCCATAGTAGGGTGAATATCCACTACCTATATCATCGGGTTTCCCTGATCGATAATTTCTTGTCCTAAGTTTTCTTCCGGCAATATCCTTTGTGGTTGACCGCTCACCTGAAAAACGTCTGTCCTTATCACGATACACATTCTTTTGCCTGTACCGCTTTCTCTGAGATGTTATACTTACTGGTGGAGCTACCTTCCTTTTCCTTTTCTTAGGATCCTGATCAGAAACAGATCTCACACTTTTTGCTTGAAATTTCTTGCCATATACAGGCACTTCGCCCCTTCTCGAAGGTTGTCTTACCGATCGTGGAGCTTTTGCCTGAACAACGCCAGTTCTTCTCGGTGTCCTAAAGTTTCTTCTTGAAGCATAGACATCACTCTTTCTATAAGTTTTTGTTTCTGCAGGCCTGCTAATAGACCTGGCAGAAGACGGCAATGCTCTAGATCTTCTAAACCTTTCTCCTTCTTTAACCTTAGGGCGGCCCTGATAAGGGCTTACATATGAGTATGCACCTCCTGATATAGGTTTTGCACTCCTCATATTTTTAGTTCTTATCTTCCTTCCGGCAATATCCCTGTTTGTGCTTCTTTCTCCTCCTTGTCTTTCATGTCCCCTATAAACATTCCGTTTTGTTCTGAATTTCGGTGCAGCAGTTGCTGTAACCGGCCTCTTTCGAGTTGCGGGCTTACGAGTCTCAGCTGACCTACTGGCTGATCTTACACTACGTAGCTCTCTTGTGTTATCTTTAGCCCGAACTTTCTCTGTCTTAACCCTTCTGCCAATATATGGATTAGGCTGTGGATACCTCACAGATCTGGCCGACCTTGCCGATCTTTGCCTTACCTTCCGCTGGCCGGATATATCACCCCTTCGAACCTGTTCTCCTCTTCGGGTGGCTGTTCGAACTGGAGGAGCAGGCGGCCCGATTCTCCTTTTTTCAGTTCTAATTCGTCTTTTAACATACGGGTCAGGTTGTGGACTTACATAGGGGCTTGTATTTTCTTTTAAAAGGTAACCACTTCTATACATCTTCCCTCTATAAGCCTGCTCAACTCGTTTTGATCTTTTTCTGCCAGTTTCTCTTAGTTGCTTTCGATTAGAATAGATTTTTTTACCTTCAATCCTAGGATCTCTTCTCCTTGACTTTTGTTCCTGATTGGAATACGTTCTTCTACCTTCGACTCTGGGGTCTCTTTTCCTTGCCTTTAACTGTTTTTTATTAGAGTAGGTTTTTTTGCCCTCAACCCTTGGATCTCTTTTTGATTTTAATCTCTTCTTTTTCCTGTAATCCGGGTAGTAAACAAATTGATTTTCACCAACTTGCTGTGTCTGGTTCCTTGAGTCAACCTGGGCATGAGATACTACGCCAATCAGTAAAGAAATGGCAAAAAAAAGGACTCCAACAATCCTTTTACCTCTAAGGTGTCGTTTATAGTTAACTGTAAAACCCATCGCTTGCGAGCAAATTCAACTGCAAAATACTAAAATTCGGCCAATTCTTTACGTTTTCTTATGAAACGTAGTAATGAGAAAAGTATTTCAAAGTTAACTTATTCATCTGTTTATAATTAATTTCTTAACAGTCAGATGGAACGCCCAATGAATTTTAATCATGCTCGTATGTGTAGTTTAGCATGTTAAAATTCATGATCGTTTCATATTTTTGACTCTCGAACTTTCCGAATGATAGAATTTAAATCAAATATCCTTGATAACGGTCTTCAGGTAATTGTTCATGAAGATAATAAATCTAATGTTGTAGCCATCAATATAGCTTACCTGGTAGGCTCACGTGATGAAAACTCTGACCAAACAGGTTTTGCACATCTTTTTGAACACCTGATGTTTGGAGGATCCAAAAACATCCCATCCTATGACACTCCATTACAGAAAGTAGGTGGCGAAAACAATGCCTTCACTACACCTGACCTAACCAACTATTACCTCACTGTACCATCTGATAATATTGAGACTGGTTTGTGGCTTGAATCTGACAGGATGCTAAGCCTTTCATTTGATCCTAAAGTACTTGAAGTTCAAAGGAAAGTTGTCATCGAAGAATTTAATCAGAGATACCTAAATCAACCTTATGGCGATGTATGGCATAAACTAAGAGCTATGGCATATACCAGGCACCCATACCAGTGGCCAACAATTGGAAAAGAAATCAGCCATATTGAGAATGCCACAATGGATCAGGTAAAAGGATTTTTTAACAAATACTATGTGCCTAACAATGCTGTTTTGGTCATTTCCGGCAATATTAAAACCAATAAGGCCTTTAAATTAGCTGAAAAATGGTTTGGGGCAATTCCTCAAGGCAAGGAGATTAAGCGAAATATCACAGAAGAGCCTAAGCAGACCTCTAAAAGGTCATTGGAAGTTCATGAAAATGTTCCTGCCAATGCATTTTACAAGGTATTTCATATGCCTGCCAGAACATCTCATGATTATTATGCTGCTGATCTTGTAAGTGACATTTTAGGAAGAGGGAAGTCATCAAGGTTATATAGTCAATTGGTTGAAAATCAAAAATTATTCAGTGAGATCAATGGCTATATTACAGGTTCAATTGATCCGGGATTATTAACTATCTCCGGGAAACTTCTTGATGGTGTTAAATATGAAAAGGCCGAAGAAAGCCTCAATAATGTTATATCAGGATTGATAAATAATGTCGTAAAGGAAAGAGAACTTGAAAAGGTAAAGAATCAGGCTGTTTCTTCTCTTGCATTTGGAGAGGTTCAAATATTAAACAGGGCGATGAACCTGGCCTATTTTACTCTTTTAGGAGATACCAATATGGTGAATGAAGAGGAAAGCAAGATGAAATCTGTTACCGGAGAAGACATTATTAATAATGCAAAAAAGATATTAAGAGAAGAGAATAGTTCAACTTTATACTACCTATCAAACACATGAAAATTAGAACAGGATTTGGCTATGACGTGCACCAATTAGAAGAAGGTATTGATCTTTGGATTGGAGGTATTAAAATAGATTATCACAAGGGTGCCGTTGGGCATTCAGACGCTGATGTTTTAATCCATGCAATTTGTGATGCATTGCTGGGTGCTGCTAACCTCCGCGATATTGGCTATCATTTTTCTGACAAAGACCCTAAGTATAAAGGGATTGACTCAAAAATACTTCTTGAAAATGTAGTTGATCTACTGAATAAGAATGGTTATAGCATTGGAAATATTGATAGCACAATTGCCCTGGAAGCACCTAAGGTAAATCCCATGATTGATGATATGAAAGAAGTTCTTGCCGGAGTTATGGGTATTGAAAAAGATGATATCTCAATCAAAGCCACTACTTCAGAAAAGATGGGGTTTGTAGGTAAGGGTGAAGGAATTGCTGCCTATGCTAGTGTTTTAATAGAAAAAAAATAACTGTATTCCAATCTTAAAAGGTGAAACCATCTGCCAACATCAAACTGATCACCACCGAAGATGGCTCCCATTCACTTCGAATTGATGAACTGGACGAAACCTATCATTCAATTCATGGGGCCATTCAGGAATCTAATCATGTGTTTATTGAAGCAGGCTTGAAACATTATTTAAAACAAAACCCGGATTCAGGAAGCATCAAAATCCTTGAATATGGATTTGGTACTGGTTTGAATGCACTTCTTTCTGCATTGGGCTCTTCTGATAAACTTAAGATTGAATATCATACCTTAGAGAAGTACCCATTGTCAGAATCGATATCAAATCAGTTAAATTATGGTAAAATTCTAGATGCTAATGGTATCTTAAACCTGATACATAGTGCTAAATGGGATGCAGAAGTAAGGATAAGTAGTTCTTTTTCAATTAAGAAAATCGAAACCGATTTCATTGATTTCATCCCTGAAACTACATATGAACTGATATTTTTTGATGCTTTTGCTCCCAGCAAACAAGCCGAACTTTGGAACTCTGAAATTTTTCAAAATTGTTATAAAGGGCTTAAGCCCGGTGGCGTACTCGTAACTTATTCAGCCAAAGGGCAGGTTAAAAGAGATCTTAAGTCTGTTGGGTTTATAATTGAATCAATTCCCGGGCCTCCGGGTAAATTTCAAATGACCAGGGGAGTGAAGCCGGTGTCAGTAATCGGTGATCAGTATTCCATGTAAATATGCATTCTAAGGTCAAAAGGATCAGTATTAGTAATAAGTTTAGGAATAAATTCATCATCATGAATTGAAAGATAGTTCACTCTTCTTTCCTGTAATGTACCACTTGGGTAAACATATTCATTAAGATAGGTAATCATATTCATTTCATCATCCCGATTACGTTTCTCAGCCTTTACCAACTTCGCTTCAATTTCATCCAGACATTCCTGATGCTTTTGAAATTTGGCCAGAATATGGGAGTCTAAAGTCGGATCAATATCTTCTGCTAATGACCTTATCGAATTATAGACTTTTACAACCTTTTTTCTCTCTTCAGCCAGGTCGAGTCTACCATTTTTTGTATGCACATATTTCTTTTTCAAAACATCAGCTTGTGTAAAAAGATCTTCAAAAAGTAAGTTTAATTTCTCTTTCTTCCTTTGGGCATTCTTACCAAGATACAAACCAAAACTTCTTGGCATTAATACCGGGTAGTCAATTCTAAAGAAATCAAACATCTCTTTAAATTGTAACCAATAGGCTACCTCAGCCGGACCTCCCACATACCCCAGGTTAGGCAGGATTACTTCCTGGTACAATGGTCTTAATATCACATTCGGACTGAACCTTTCAGGATGCTTTTCAACCAGGTCAAGAATTTCCGACTCGCTAAATGATATCTCCATATCAGCCAGATAATATCTGTCATCCTTTTTCTCAATCCTGGATCGTATATTTTCATCAAGATAAAAAAGATTTATCTCCCTTGCATTTAATTGAGGTTTGTATCCCTGTTTCTCTAGAAATTTACTCCTGGAGTTGACCTTATGATAAGCTGTATGGAGTGTAAGATCATCCTTAATATAAGATTTGAACTCAGCCTTTAAATCTTTATTGTTCGCATCAACCACCACCAGCCCATATTCTCCGAACAATTCATTAACATAATGCCTTACGGCATCCGCCAGATTGGATGAATTATTATATGCATTGATAAACACATCGCTTCTACCTGGAATTTTATTGGAAAGTTTTGCCAGTTCCTCAAGGTGAAAATGACCTACCGCTCCTGACTGACTCGTTTCCCAAACATACTTTTCATTATCAATAAATGCATGATTGATCTCTTCAAAATCATGGTCTTCTGATGCCATCCAGTAAACAGGAATGAACTTATACTCAGGAAACTCTTGTGCCAGCTTTTTACAAATATTTATTACTGAAACAATCTTGTAAATAAAGAAAAGTGGACCCGTGAAGATATTAAGTTGATGCCCTGTAGTTACTGTAAAGGTATTTTTTTCTTTTAGCAGCTTAATGTTTTGTCCTACAACTTCTGTGATCTTTAGTCCTTCATATTGTTGCGTTAACACGTTTACTAATGTTTCCCGATTTTCCTCTGAGAGTTTCCTGTAAGATAATGCTTTCTCAAAACCAGCAACCGAAGGCTCAAACGAGTGGGTATGGGCTAGTTGAGACCTACTATCAATGTAATCAAGAAATAATCTCGAAAAGCCAGCGGTCTTTTTAAATGGAATCTTATCTACCCTCATTTGCCTAATAGTATTACAAGATTACACAGGTTCTACAGTTAAATCAAATTCTGATGCTGCTGTTATTTTAACGGTTATAAAATCTCCAACGTTTAAATGGTTATTACCAGATGCGATGATTACCTCATTATCCACGTCAGGGGAATCATATTCTGTCCTGCCATAATAAACACCATCTTCATAACGGTCAACCAGGACTTTAAGTTCCCATCCAACTTTTTCCTGATTAAGCTCATAGGATATTTCTGCCTGAACCTGCATTAATTCATCTGCTCTTTCTTGTTTCACCTTTTCAGGCACATCATCTTCCAACTGATACGCGGCAGTATCCTCTTCATGTGAATAGGTAAATACACCCAGTCTTTCAAACTTAAATTCTTTGATGAACTTAAGAAGCTTATTAAAGTCATCTTCTGTCTCACCAGGGTAGCCAACGATCATAGTTGTTCTGATGGCAATTCCGGGCACCTTACTACGAACCTTCTTCAACAAATCAGACGTTTTCTTTGCATCTATGCCTCTTTTCATCGATTTCAACAACCTTGATGAAGCATGCTGAAGTGGTATATCCAGATAGTTACAAACTTTCGGATTATTAGCCATTACTTCCAAAACATCATCAGGAAATCCAGCCGGGAATGCATAATGTAACCTGATCCACTCTATTCCATCAACATCTGATAATAATTGTAACAACTTGGCCAATTCCCTTTTACCGTAAACGTCAAGTCCGTAATACGTAGAATCCTGGGCAATAATTAATAGTTCTTTGACACCTTGAGCGGCAAGATTAGTGGCCTCTTTCACTAACGATTCCATTGTTCTCGATTTGTGCTTCCCTCGGATCAGAGGTATGGCACAAAATGAACAGGGCCTGTCACAACCCTCTGATATTTTTAAATAGGCGTAATGTTTACTGGTGGTAATTATTCTTTCCCCCAGCAACTCATTCTTATAATCTGCTTTAAATTTGCTTAACAATTCAGGCACTTCGTTTGTTCCAAAAAATGAATCGATTGAAGGTATCTCTTTCTTTAAATCATCCTTATATCTTTGAGACAGGCAACCTGTAACATATACCTTATCCACCAGCCCTTCCTCTTTAGCATTGGCATATTGTAGAATGGTATCAATAGATTCCTGCTTAGCATCATTGATAAACCCACAAGTATTTATAATAACCACGTTGGCTCCTTCATTCCTTTCATGAGACACATCAATATCATTAGCTTTCAGCTGTGTAAAGATAACCTCAGAATCAACCAGGTTCTTTGAACAACCCATGGTAATGATATTAACCTGGTCTTTATGTCTTGATTTTGTTTTCATTCTCCTATTATGACTTGCAAATGTAACATTTTACCATTGAAGGTAAAGATTGCAGTATTTGGCAATGGTCAAGTAACTGGTTTATTTTGTGACTGCATATTATTATGAAACACTGGTTTAAAATATTAGCAATTTTTAATCTTGGATTAATTCTTAATTGTGGGGATGTGCCAACATGCATACCAACAGAAAGTAATCTTGTTAAGATTGCCTTTTTGGATGATGAAGGCAAGTCTAAACCTTTAACCTTTACCCTTAGAGCTCTTGACAGAGAAGATTTATTCCTGGATTATACTGATACTACCTTAAGCAAGTTGGTTCTTCCTCTTAATGGGTCCTCCAACACAACTACCTTTGTTATTGATCATGATGCGATATCAGACACATTAGGATTATCATATGATGTGGTTGCTCAGCTTATCTCGCCTGAATGTGGGCTGGAAATAGCACTTAGCGAGCTAGACACAACCTCTACTACCTTTGAGAATCTAAGAATCCTTGAAAATATTATTCATGAAGATGTAAATACTAACATTGAAATTACTCTTTAACATAGCGTTGTTACTTTTTTCGACAAGCATTTTAGCTCAGGAATCCCTGTATTCTATTCCTATTGATAGCATTGAAAAAAACAAGCAGTATATCCCTACTGGAATTCGGGTAGGTGTAGACATCCTGGGGCCAATTTTACATCAGTTTGACAAGAGAAAACTGAGCTATGAACTTACTCTTGACACTGATATTGATAAATATGGCCTGGTGGTGGAAGCCGGTTATCAACAATTCAACGAGGTGAATGATAATGTTGATTATGCTATGAAAGGAACCTTTCTCAGGATTGGGCCGGAAGCTAATTTTCTTCATATGAGTAAAGACCTAAACAACTTTTTCTTTGGTCTCCGTTATGCGTGGTCAAGTTTTGATGAAACAATTGTGGGAACGGTTGAGGATGATATTTGGGGTAGTATCCCTGTTGATTTTGATGTAAAAAACAATACTTCAAGGTGGTTTGAAATGAACACTGGTTTAAGAATAAGGTTATGGAAAGGCTTGTTTACCGGTTATACCTTAAGATTCAGGTTTGGTCGTGGTGGATCAGTGCCTGATGTGCCTTTTTCCCCTTATTATATTCCAGGATATGGTCTTGCTCAATACAAATCAACCTGGGACTTCAGGTATTATGTACTATACCGTATCCAATGGTCAAAAAAGCCAATATTGTCTAAACGGAAGGAAGAGAAGAAAAAAAGTCAAGTAAATAAAGAAAGCGAGAATTAACGCATCTGGTGTTTATCAGCCACTACATAATCATAGACTAGTTTAGAGATTGAAGCTTGTGCTTCTACTCCTTGTTCAGCATCTTCCAACTCCTTTGAAAGAAGAACAAGGACATATTTATGTCCGTTTGGGAGCACAACAATTCCCGAATCATGCCTTACCCCTGTTATACCACCAGTTTTATGTGCCACTTGCACATTCTCCGGGAGATGTTTGGGAATCATATCATTGAATTGCTGGTCAAACAAAACCGACATCATTTCATCGCAAACTTCATCACTAATAATCCTGTTCTTACCAATAGCTTCGTAAATCTTCATCAGGTCATAGGCGGTTGTTATATTGCTCAACCCTTGATCGAATGCTTTCTGATCTTCCACCCCTCTTAAAACATTAATATCAGGAGCTCCAAGTTCCCTCATGGATGCAGTGATATTTTTGGCATCAATAAGTTCTATCAGGATATTGGTGGCCAGGTTACTGCTCTTGGTGATCATTTCATTTATTAATTCCTGTATCGAAATCATTGATCCAACCTTTTCGTACAATATTGTCTCACTATCAACCGATATATCCATTGTATAGGGACTACCGTCAACAATACTTTTAAACTCCGTTCTTACAAGAATTGGTTCATCCAGTGATAGCTTACCTTCATTCGCTTGCTTATACAACTCAATCATAACAGGTGTTTTCATTGTACTAGCTGCATGAAACTGCTGATGTGCATTGATAAACAAGGTATCACCAGTTTTAAGGTCAGCAAATGCAACGGCAAAAGTTCCCGGTGTGTTTGTTATCAGGTCACTAATGTCTTCAGATAACTGAACAATGGGAGCTTTTTCGTCAAGCACACATGATGATACAATTGAAATAAAGAATAAAGAGATAAAAACGTTTTTCATTTCACGATATCTTTTGGTATAAAGGTCGTAAAACAATCTGAGATATACGTAGAATTAAGGCTTATCCAAAAAATGAATCTACAAATTCCATCTTGTTAAATACCTGAAGATCATCGATACTTTCGCCTACGCCAATGTATTTTACAGGAATTTTAAATTCATCAGAAATACCAATAACAACTCCTCCTTTTGCCGTGCCATCCAGTTTTGTAATGGCCAATGCATTTACTTCAGTAGCATTGGTAAATTCCCTGGCTTGGTTCACCGCATTCTGGCCTGTACTGCCATCAAGCACCAGAAGCACTTCGTGTGGCGCTTCTTCAATAAATTTCTGTATTACTCGCCTGATCTTGCCAAGCTCATTCATCAGGTTAACTTTTGTATGCAAACGTCCGGCTGTATCTATTAGCACTACGTCAACATCTTGTTCTACAGCTTGTTTTACTGTATCAAAAGCAACTGAAGCCGGATCTGTATTCATCCCGTGTGAAACAACCGGAACACCAACCCTTTCGCCCCATAATTTCAATTGATCTACAGCCGCAGCTCTAAAAGTATCAGCTGCGCCCAACAATACTTTATGTCCTTTCGCTTTAAACTGTGCTGCCAATTTACCAATAGTGGTAGTTTTGCCAACACCATTCACACCAACCACCAGAACAACATATGGCCGTTTTCCCTCAGGCAATGAAAAGTCCTCGGCTTCTACTGAATTACTTTCAGATAAAAGTCCGGCAATCTCTTCTCTTAAAATTCTGTTTAGCTCTTCTGTACCAAGATATTTATCCCTGGCCACCCTCTCTTCAATTCTTTCAATAATTCTCAGGGTTGTCTCTACTCCTACATCAGATGTTACTAAGACCTCTTCCAAATTGTCAAGAACCTCTTCATCTACTGTAGACTTACCAACGACAGCCTTTCCAAGTTTATTAAAAAAGCTCTCTTTCGTTTTCTCAAGTCCCTTATCTAAGTGTTCCTTTTTATCTTTTGAGAAGATACCACCAAATAAGCCCATGTTGTTGATTTTTGATATTTATTAAAAAATCCCATCCTGATCACAATTTTAGTGGAATCAGAATGGGACCGTCATGCAATACCGGCTGAGTATATATTACCCTTTCGCCAGTACTTCTTTTACCTGATCTATTGGAACCATTTCTTCCTTAAAAGAATAAGCTCCAGTTTTTTCAGATTTTACTGCTTTAATAACTTTAGCGAAGTTCTTACCCTCACCCTTCTGTAATGTTGCAACTACTTTCTTTGCCATGATTACTTAATTTCTTTGTGAACGGTGTATTTCTTTAGAATTGGATTGTATTTCTTCAATTCCATTCTTTCAGGAGTATTTTTCCTGTTCTTAGTAGTGATATATCTGGATGTTCCAGGCATTCCACTATTCTTATGTTCTGTACACTCTAAAATTACTTGTACCCTATTACCTTTCTTAGCCATTTTACCAAACCGTTATTTTTTGGGAGTGCAAATCTAGCGATAAATAATTAAGATTAAAATAGTTTTGCCGGAATCAATATTTATTTATCATCAAATTCCGGTAAATTAAAATCAGAAAGAGCGCTTGGTTCACTCATCATCTTTTCTATTTCTTCGACCGTTCTGGGTGCAATAGCTGATAAAATTTCCGGTTTACCATTTTCGTTAATCAGGATATCATCTTCTATACGAATAGCTATTCCCCACCACTTTTTATCACAGTTACTGCCTTCAGGAATGTAAATACCAGGTTCTATCGTAAAAACCATTCCTTTTCTCATTATATCATAAGGCCCTGTATCATGTACATCCAATCCAATATGATGGCTTAACCCGTGTGGAAAATAATTGTGCTTTTGATTAACGCTATCAATTATCCCGAGATTAAACAATCCCTGGTTTATTGCCTTTCGTGCAATCCCGGATATTTTATTCCAACTACCGCCCGCATGGCAAGCTTTAATAGCATCTGTCTCGGCCTTTAGCACTACTTCATAGATGGCTTTCTGTTCATCGTTGAATTTACCTGACACAGGAATAGTTCTTGTAATATCTGCGGTATAACCCCGATATTCGGCCCCAAGATCCATAAGAACCATTTCTCCACTTTCAATATGAGGTTTCTTATTGTCGGTATAGTGTAATATACAGCCATTATGACCAGCGCCAACAATTGATGGATAGCCCTCATATTCAGCGCCATATTTTTTATATACAAATTCGTGGATTCCTTGCACTTCCGGTTCTGAAATACCCGGACGCATGGCCTTCATTACTTCTATCTGACCTATTGCAGAAATGAATATGGCCTTTCTGAGTAAACTGATTTCCTCTACAGTTTTTACCCCTCGCAATCTTCCCATAATTTTCCTGAGTGAATATGTGTCGAGATTAGAGGTGATTGGTTCCTGTGTAATCTGACTACCATTATCAACAGGGTAGTTTACTTTTTTCTTAAACTGGGCAATCAGATCAAATAAATCGCCCTGATTTCGTTGATCATCCCTCACATCATTTTCGAAATCCATAAAAAGGATTGAATCGAAAGTTGAAAAATCTAACCTGTAATCCTGAAATTGATAATTATTAAAAACCTCAACAAGCCCCAGTTTCTTTTTAGCACCTTCTGGCCCTAACCTGCGACCTGTCCACATCTCATAATACTTATCTCGGGGTTGTACGAATATGATTTCAGAATAAGTGGTTCCGTCAGCCTTGGTTTGCTCCTCTTTAAAAACAAACAAAACTGCATTAGGCTCGCGATAACCGGTTAAGTAATAAAAATTAGGGTCCTGATGATATACATGGTCTACATCATTCGAGCGGTTTCTAACTGCATTGGCAAAAAACACTGCAACCGAATTGGGAGGCAATATTTTGCGAAGTGCCAGTCTCCTGTTTTGATGAAATTCTTTGCTGGGATAATCAGACGGCTCTAGTAATTCCTGGGCAAAAGAAAATCCTGACCCTAAAATTAAGGTCAGGATTAAATAATATTTTAAAGTGTATCTCATCTCAGTAAAACTGGCAGACACCAATTATACCAAGATATTACCTTTTTTTCTAGCTTCTTTTAGAACAGCGGTTATTCCTTTTTTATTAATGGTTCTTAAAGCAGATGCAGAAACCTTTAATGTTACCCACTTGTCCTCTTCAGGAATATAAAAACGTTTGGTTTGTAAGTTTGGATAAAACTTACGCTTAGTCTTTATATTCGAGTGCGACACATTATTACCTACCTGTGGTCTTTTTCCTGTTACTTCACAAACTCGTGCCATCGTATTATTAGTCTAAATTCAAATTCGGAGTGCAAATATGACGCTTTTCTTTTTAATCTCAAAACTATCATTATCTTTTAGTTCATATTATCATAAATTCCTTTAAAATCATAATAAATATGCCTCCAAAATCAATTGATTAGGCAAAAGAACAACTATTTTTGAACAAAAGAATTGCTATGGCTGAAGTAATAAATAAGAGTAAAGAGTTAATGGCTCTTGAAGAGCAATATGGTGCTCATAATTACCATCCTTTACCAGTAGTTTTATCAAAAGGTGAAGGTGTTTTTGTTTGGGATGTTGAAGGAAAAAGATATTATGATTTTCTTTCAGCATATTCTGCTGTTAACCAGGGGCATTGTCACCCGAAAATCATATCTGCATTACAAGATCAAGCTTCTACTTTAACTCTTACTTCAAGGGCATTTTTTAACGATGCTTTAGGTGAATACGAAAA
>JBDLIU010000077.1:0-17229 GCA_039714715.1 Bacteroidota bacterium | reverse complement strand
TGTTTCATCTGCTTGCATGATAATGCCAAGATGGGGATCATAAGCAATAGGAGCGATCTTTTCATGGAATGTAATTTTTTATCTGCTTTTCTTTGTAGTCCAGTACTCTTTAAATGTACAACTTTGTCTAAAGTTACTGCGTCCTAAAAAGGGTAAGTCTACATTTTCAGGTAAGGCTACACCGGAACCTGCTGAATCCCGCATAAATTGGTTTCATGAGGGCCGTATCAGGCCCCGTCCAGACCGCTTCAATAACCGGCAAGTCTCTGATTTGTAGGTTTATATATTCGAAAGGAATATTAAAGGGAACAATATTTGAGACTGCAGGTCCATTCAGGATCCGTCAATAATTTTTACACGGAATTGAGAAATAGAACTTACTTCCTATGTTCAGTTTACTTTCCGCCCAGATATTACCATTGTGTTTATCGATAAACTCTTTGCAAATTAATAATCCTAAACCAGAACCTTTCTCGCCATTAGTTCCATATGCAGAATTACTGTTTTCTATTTGAAATAGCTCCTGTATTTTTTTGTCCGACATTCCTATTCCGTTGTCTTGAACAAAACAGACTAATTCTCCATTTGTATTCTTAATATACCCAATTTGAATAGCTCCTCCAACTTTGGTGTACTTAACAGCATTCGTTAATAAGTTTCTAATAACAGTATTCATCATAAAACGGTCAGCGAAACACTCTGATGATTTGTTTGAAAGGTTTTTAATCGAAATTTGTTTTACCTGTGCTATCAAACTAGCAAGTTCAATATTTTTTTCTATTGTTTCTGAAATATCAGTTTTTTCAGGATTAAAAGCTATCCCTCCGGTTTGAGTCTGGGCCCAAATCAATAAATTGTCCAATAGATTGTAAGTTTTTTTAGAGGCATTATTTATCAACTCTACCTGCTCAAGCATCTTCATGGTATCTTCACCTTCCATCCTTTCTAACTTTCTTTTCAATATCTCAGAAAATCCTAAAATTGAACTAAATGGACTCCTTAAATCATGAGCAATAATTGAAAAGAACTTATCCTTAGTTGCATTTATTAATTTTAATTCTTGATTTCTATTAAGTATTAATTGTTGCTGGTTGACACTTTCTCTATGTAAACCAATAATGTTTGCAACAGTACTCAATAAATGAATGTCTTCATTTTTCCAGACCCGCTCTGTTTTAACCTCATCAAAACCAATAAAACCAACCCAGTTTCTTTTTTCAAAGATGGGGATTGCCAATATTGATATAATCTCCTGGGATTCTAGTAAATCTCTTTCTGAATTCGGAAAATCGCTTATATTTCCACAAATTATTTTATTCTTTTGAAAATGTTCCACCCATCTTGAATATCCTAATTTCATGTATGAAACCTTCTGTAAAATAGGATTATCTAGCTCCTGTTTGATCCCGGGTCCACATACTTCATGAGTCTGTTTTGCACAGATCCCCTCAATTGGATCATCAAGATTTTCAAACACATAAACGCGTGAAACATGAGTTATCTCTAATAATTTTCTTAAAACTTTATTTATGGCTTCGGCATCACCACTTAGAATATTTGCAGTAAAATCAGAAACAATCTTTTCATAATTTATCCTATGGATTAGATCTAATTCTGCCTCCTTTACAGTGTTTATGTGTAGTAGTTGTACTAATGTAAAAGCCAATATTATTATCAGAAAAGTAAACAGTTTATATATATAATTAACCTCGGAAAAACCGTCATTTATCTTTGATTTGGAATAAAAAATTAATTCGTTACTTATTAGGAAGGTTATTATCAGAATGATAAAAAAATACATTATCCAATAACGTTTCTTGTTCATAAACATAATTATCAACGCAATTGGAAGAATTACAGCAAATTTGAAATCTCGTTCATAACCAACTAGCATTGTACCAATGTACATGGCAAGTATTATGGTGAAGATCAGAAGAAATTTTGCATACTTAGTCTTATTATAATAGTTAAAAACAATTGTAGAAGCATATAGAACTAGAAACAGGATTTCAAATAATATAAAACCTGTTGAATATAGCTGTCCTATCCCTATATAAACAATACTAATAAATACTCCAATAATACTTAATTTGTTAAGGCTTCTTATAATGTTAGTTTCTTTGTGGGTATGGGTTTTAAGAACTCCAGCCTGAGTAATGCTTATTGCAAATCTTTTTATCTTTTCCATATCATGATTCCTTAAATATCCAGGAAAAAGGAGTACCCCCCCAATTATCCTACATTGAACCTTTTATACATTGACTAAATATTCACATTGATTATCGGGATCCAAGATTTTTTTCTTAGATATGACTTATTTCCTAGGCAATGTGCAAATTTGTTTATCTGGCCAGGGTAGCCTTCACGTCTTAGCTTGCACTAAAAATTATGCTTTTTTATTCATTTTACAGAGTTATGAAAGCAATTCCATCTGATTGTGGAATAAATCCAGGGAACTGGATAGAGGGTAAAAAATCAGCCGAAGATAGGATAATTATTAAAATATTCATACTGCTTACTTGTGATGATACGTAATAAGAAATGGATAGATTTTCCTAAATCTTTGAGTTACTAGACTCAAGACTTTATTTGGAAGAGATATCAATTAATACAATAGACACATTTGTTAATATTCACTACGTTTTCGGTTTGGTTTTCGGTTATGCTTAACAATAATTATCAAGTTCTTTCCCGTTTTTCCTTGAAAGCCCCTTTATTTAACCTCTGTAGGAGGTAAAATAAGGAAAATAGAAGAAAATGATGAAAAAAGGGTTGCGGTTCCGTCCAGACCGCTTAACCTCATGAAACCCTTGTAATTGAAGCAATTACAGGGGCTTCTTAGTTTACAGGGGTCATTATAGGGGTCATAAATTGAAAAAATGTTTCCCAGGAAAAAACCAGTTCTTAAAATGAGAGGAGTCTAATGTCTTGAATAAGAAATATCGAAATCCGGCTAAAAAATAAACCTCAAATTCAGATTCGGAATAAATTTCAACGCATATTGGATTACTTCTTCTATTTCATTGCTGTCGTTACGTACGTAATACGTATTTATAACATTTTTTCTGTTAAGGATATTCCAGAAAGACAACCCGAGCTCTCCGTTGACAGATTTTATATTGAAGTTATATCTTGCCGAAAGGTCTAATCTGATATAATCATCAAGTCGGGAGCTATTGGCTTCCTCATAGATGATTTCACCTCTCTCATTTTGATCTTCCTGAACCGGCCTGGTATAAGGCCTCCCGGTGTGATAATTAAATCCACTTGAAATCTCAAACTTCCCAAATTCATAACTTCCTCCCAATGATAAAGAATGCCTTATATCCAAATTGTTAGGAAAAGAAGCAGGTGTAAATTCCTGGAAATAATATTCGTTTTCCGCAATGGTATAATTAGTCCAGATATTTGAGTGAATAAACCGTTTGTTAAACAGAAACTCCAGTCCTTTTGAGTTATAGTCTCCAATTGCATAAACATATTGATACTGGTCTTGAAAACCCTGGCTCGGTGATATTATTCCAGAAATCTTTTTCAGGAATCCCTCTATCGAAAACAGAAAATTATTGCGGTTATACAAGGTCCCTATGGATAGCTGTCGACTTTCTATGATGGGTATACTGTTGTTATTTGATAGTGCCCACCTTCTCTTTTCAATACCAAGAAAATCTGTTTGATAATCTATTAGCTGAGTTGTGTGCTGGCTCTTGCTTTCTGCTAAAATTTCAAATGAAATGTGTTTGTTCAAGCTGTAAGTTAATACTCCTCGTGGTTCTAAATTAAACTTATCATATTCAGGGAGATAGTTGGCTCGCAATCCAATCCGCAGGTATAATTTTTCAAACAGTTTTTTTGCTTCAAACTCTGAATGAAGTGAATGAATTATTAATACATCCTTTACCTCCCTGAAATAACCAGGCTTATTAATATTATCCTGATTTCGAATACCTGTTTCATTAAACTGATAACCAAATAACAGACCAAGATCAGGGGTGGGATTGTACTCAGAATTCAATCTTATGCCCCAGTCAATCACTTCGTTCTCCTGAATATGATGTTGCTCATTAACCAATGCTACATTAGTCCCGCCTAACAGGTAATTAGAAACAAATGCAGATAGCTTTGTAGAGTGATTTTCAGACCATGAACGAGTATAGTTAATCCCGGATATGATACTGGATTGTTCCAGGCTGCTTTTTTTGCTATACAATGTATCCCTGATTAAAGCACTCTCTTCATATTCTATAGTATTGTTAACATGTAAAAAGCTTAAGCGTAATTTATCTTTTTCCGATATATCATAAAGCAGTTTGAAACTTAAATCATAAAATGAAAAATCACGATAATCATCAACTATTGTATCATTGGTGCTTTGCTGAGTAAGTTCTGTATGCTCAAATGCCCTCTTGTAATAACTCTTATAAGTTGGTGTCGTTACAATATTGTTTATGGAATGTCGGGCAGATAGAATCATGGAGAGTTTTCTACCAAGAGGAAACTTAACTATCGCATCAGCACTTATCATGTTTATACCAGCTTCGGCTTCAAAATCACTGACCAGATAGTCCTGTTGATTCATTTCGATTGTTCCCGATACACCTTCATTAAAACTTGCGCTTGTACCGTTTTTTACAATTTTTGTTCTATGTATTAAATGGGAATTAAAGGCCGATATCAGTCCAAAGAAATGACCGGTTTGATACATTTTAATTCCATCCCATAATACTAAATTCTGATCGTTAGTCCCTCCCCTGGTATTAATATCTGAAACTGTCTCATTCACACTATGTATTCCAGGTAAAACCTGTATTCCATACAATACATCAGGTTCTGATAATCCGGGCAATATCTCAAGATTTTGAACATTTAGCTGAATAGAGCCATCAGGCAATTTATCGATGCCTTTAGCGATGTAGTTTACAACTACCTCTTCCATGACTATTGTATCAGGTACAAGCTCATAAATTGAGGAATCATTTAGCCACTGGTTCTGGTTAAGCTGTAAGGATTCGAAACCTATGAATCGAATATGCAACAGCGAATCTTGCTGCCGATCAACATGTATTGAGAATTTCCCATATTCATCACTGATTGTATTGCTGTTCTCAGTATAGATTACAGCCCCTGCTAAAACCTCTTTGGAAGATTTATTCCGGATAATACCCAAAATGATAAAATCGCTTTTACGCTTTTTAATTGCGATATACCTGGCATTCAATCTTTCAAAATCCAGATCAGTCTGTTTCTCCAATTCTGCAAGGTATTCATCGAGGCTTAAAAGGTTCGGTGGTACCGTGATAAAGATTCCCTGTACATTCTCATCAGCGAATGTAAAAACAACATTGTATTGTTCTTCAAGGGTAGATAGAAATCCTTCAAGAGCTCTTTTTTCCGTGTTTTGGGCAACGGACCTATTACTAATTAAAGTAAGAAGCAGCCATAATACGACAAAGAATCTACTCGCTTTCAAGGAATATTACGATTTTGTTTTCTTGTATCTCGTAATTCAGATCTACAGGGATTGTAATCGATTCCAGTGCCAGGTTGAGATCAGTGTGAGTGAAACTTCCTGTAAACAATTGGTTTAATTCAATATTATTGCTTTCAACCTTAACCTGATATTGTCTCTCCAGTTCATTCAGCACAAGAAATAAGGGCACACTGCTGAAACTGCTTTCTCCTTTTATCCAGTCTGGTTCATATTTATCGGAGACATCCAAACGCTCTTCTTTCCCATTAATGATTCTGAACGCTGAATGAGGCTCCAGGGTTATTGTTGTCCGGGACGCATTTACTTCTACCTTACCGGAATAACAGGTAACCTCATAGTAATTGTTCCAGTCTTTAACACCAAATTCCGTTCCCAATACGCTTACAGTGCCTTGTGAGGATATAACATTAAATTTCGACCCCTTTTTGACTTTAAAGAATGCCTCACCCATTAATTCCACATTTCTTTCTTTGTCCCATCTTTTGTGTGATAAGCGGATTTTTGAATCCGCATTCAACAATACTACAGATGAGTCGGGCAATACAACTTCATCTTGAGCAACAATCCACTCTTGATCTTTCAGTCCTGAACTCAACTGATTATAAGCGAAATAACCAACTGTCAGAGCTACAATAAATATTGCAGCTATCCTCAGTACAGGACTAATCCTGTTATAGAGTGAGATGGTCTTTGCCTTATGTATTACCTTTTCAGATAGCTTGCTGTACTGGCCTTCCACATCATATTCGGGGGCTTTAAAATTCTTTAAGGCCTTTAGCAGTCTGTCAATTTTTGAAAACTCTTTGCTGCTTTCAAATTCCTTCCTTTCTACATCTGAAAGCTCACCTACCAGCCATCGTTTTATTTTGTCCTCAGTGGTCATTGTTTAATATTCTAACTATATAACAGATATGTTCAAAAAGTTCCTACCTGATTTTCTCTATAATTTTTTTATATCAACTTTTTGTCTCAGAATATGCAGGGCTGTATAAATACGCTTTTCGACGGCCTTACGTGAAATTCCCAGCATGTCAGCAATATCCTGATGTTTTTTTCCTTCTATACGGTTTAACATCAGGGTTACCCTTTGTTCCTCGGATAATTCCTCAAGGGCCTTTTTCAGACGATCATGATATTCCTTTTCCTCCAGTAAAAATTCAGGGGTTTCCGCTGTATAATTCTTCGGCTTTTGAAGAGTGTAGTTCAATACCGTCTTTTTTCTTGAAAGAAAATTGAGCATTTCGTTATTGGCGACAGTATAAATAAATGACTTTGCCTTTTCGGGTAAAACATTCCTACAATTCCTCCAGAGCTTCTCAAAGGCTGCCTGAACAATATCCTGAGGATTATTAGCCTCCCCATATTTATAGTGTAAAAAGTCATGTAAATCTTCTGATAGTGTTTCAAACAAACCGTTAAAAACCTTTTCGCTGCACACATTTCTGACTTCGGCCTTGCTTTTCATTATCAATCAATTACCATCATAATCGAATCCCAATGCTACAAGAATACGTAAAAAATTAAAAAATCTCGGTAGGAGTTATTAAGAGCCATCTGTTTTATTAGCGAATAATCAAAGTGAAGTCATGAAACTTAAATTGAAACTGATATTATTGAAGCCCTTCTTTGTGAGCTTAACTCTCATGCTAATATTAATCGGTTGTCAGAAAGAGTTTATTGACACCCGGGAGCCTGATAAGAGCGTTACCATAACAGCAAATGACAATATCGCAGAGTTAATCTTAAAGGTGGTATTAAAAGATGGTTCCTACGACAATATTATAGATGGATGTAGTGAAATAAGTATTAAGTTTCCCTATTCGATTCTTATTGAGGACCAAGAATATAATATTAATTCTCAGGAGGATATTGATGTCATAATGAAGGACCACTTTTTTGAACGGGATGACATTGAAATAGTCTTTCCAATTACCGTTTTTTATAGTAATTATTCAGAGGAAACTCTCAACAATCCAGATGAACTCGAAGAAATACAGGAACAATACAATACCGAATTAAGTGATGATGATATTGAGTGCATAGATTTTGTATTTCCCATTGAAATAGCACTTTATAATACAGCTAGGCAAATCACAGATGTAGTTACAATCGACAATGACTATGATTTGTACAGCATCTTTAACAACATCGATGATCTCGTCATTGAAATAAGCTTTCCAATCGTATTGGAATTATCAGACGGACAACAAATTTCCATCGATGATAATTTTCAGCTTGAAGAAGAAATTGATCGAGTTCTTGACAGTTGCGACGAAGATGATGAATATGAATTCGACGATGCTGATTATCCTTTTGTGGAATTGATAACAGGCAGTGAATGGAATGTTTCCTGGTATTCTGATACAACCGATGAAACATCTTCCTTTAGTGGATACACATTTACTTTCAGCTCCGATTTGTCTGTCCTGGTAAATACAGGGACTTCAACCGTTGAGGGTGCTTGGGAAGTAGATGCACACAGCGATAGCATATTTTTGGAGATTGCCTTTGATACCGATGAAACTCCTTTGGTATGGTTGAATCATGAGTGGATGATTACCAATGCGAATACCAATGAAATTTCATTGGAAGCAGAAAGCGATTTTGATGGATATATAAAGAGGCTAAACCTGGCCAAATCAGAATAGAAAAGCATGAATATCAAAACAATAGAGTAATTAACAATAAAAATTAACAATTATGAAAGCCATGAAATTCAAAATTTTAGTATTAGCAGCAATTGTAATGACAGGTATATCATTTACAGGTTGCCAGAAGGACACAAATGATGTTCCCCAAATTGGATTGAAATTTAATACTGTAACTACTTCCTTCTCAGTAAATGGAGATCTAAAATCTGCCCAGCAGGTTAAGGAGTTAGAATTTACTTCCGGATTTATTACCCTGCATGAGGTGAGTTTCGAAGTGGAAACTAATGATGATTCCATTGAAATAGAATTTGAGATTGAATTAAACACTCAAATCGACTTTGCAACCGGTGAAACAGATCCTGATATTAGTTTTGTTGAAATTCCTGCCGGCACTTACCATGAAATGGAGGTAGAAATCGAACTTCAGGATGAAGGTGATAGTCCTGCTATGGTATTAAACGGTACTTATGTTGATGCTGAAGGAACGAGTCATCCGGTACGTTTCGAATATAACTCTGGAGAAACTTTTGAAGTTGAAAAAGAAGGAACCATTACTTTTGCAACGAATGAAAGTGCTCTCGCTCAAGTTACCTTTGATCCAACAGTATGGTTCGCAGGAGTTTCAAATGAACAATTATCCCTGGCTACCAAAGATAATGATGGGGTTATAGTAATAAGCGAAACTCAAAATGCTAACATTTTTGATGTAGTTGCTGATGGTTTAGACTTGGCAACCGAAGTTGAACTTGTTATTCAATAGATGTAAACATTTTCAAAATTCCAGAAGAAGCTGTCTTATAAGTCAACATGAGACGGTTTCTTTTATTGCTGATGTGAACTAGACTTTCTTTAACAGAAGTAACTATCTCATAATTAATACGTATAGATCATCAATGGTGTTAAACAATAAAAACTTGGACACATGAAAAAAGTAAATTTGATTTCGACAGCACTACTTATTGGACTAATAAGTGTGACAACTTTTACCAGTTGTAAAGTAGAAGGGTGTATGGATCTCGCTGCAGATAACTATGATATTGAGGCAGAAAAGGACGATGGTTCTTGCATGTATCCGGTAATAAGCTTCAATCCAGCAGGAAATGATGGAGATGTAACTGGTGGAGGAGGATCGGCCACTTCTACCTTCGACTGGACAAATTCCCAGGCTAGAGCAGAATTAAACATGGACATTACTGCAGCAACCGGTGGTAGTTTTCAGATTGTTGTAGATGACGCCGACGGAATTGAAGTAATTAATGAGACATTGACCGTAGGAGTGGGTGATGACTCAAAAAATGTTTGTTCCGCAAGTGGTACAGCCGGTACATGGACTGTCACTGTCACTGTGACTAACTTTGATGGAGACGCAAGCTATTCACTTAGTCAAGGCTGCTAAACCATATCATCTGGGAGCGCTTAGATTGCTTGTGTAGATCCAATAAGCATATAAGCGCGCCCTATTTCCTTACCAGATCATAAAGTATCAATATGGATAGGCTAATAATCCGTTATCTACACTTGCTGATGCTAATTCCATTGGCAGCCTCCCTGCAGGCCCAGAATATTACCTATGGAGTAAAAGCCGGACTTAATCTCAATAATCTAAATATAAGCCCGGAGGAAGATCCGCCTGCACCAAAACTAAGACCGGGGATTCATTTCGGTGTTTTTTTACAGTACAATCTTACTGAAGCTATATCCATTCATCCTGAGATTTCTGTTTCCACACAGGGAGCAAACGATAGAGACCCCGAAGTTGACCAGAGAGTGAAACTCACCTATGTAAATATCCCGGTACTGGTTAAATATCAATTACCAGTGGGGGTAAACCTGTTTGCAGGTCCTCAGATCGGTTTTCTGGTGGGGGGAACATTTGAAGAGGAAGAAAAAGGTTCCGGGGAGCAGGATAACTATCAGGCCAGGGATTACTACAAAGGAACTGATTTTTCATTTGGCTTCGGCGCGGGATATTCACTTGATATGGGAATTGACATCAATATCCGGTATAACCTGGGCCTCTCCGACAACAATAATGACAGTCAGGGAGATGCATTTTACGATCCAGAACAGCAGATTAGAAGTCAGGTTTTTCAAATTTCAGTCCATTATTACATCGGGAGATAATCTGAAGGGACTCAGTGATTTCAAGAACGTTTTCGGTTTGGTTTTCGGTTTTGCTTATTAATATTTGCCCGAATTTTCCTTCTTTTTCCTTGAATAGTCCGTTATTTAACCTCTGAAAGAGGTAAAATAAGGAAAATAGTAGAAAATTGTGGAAAAAGGGTTGCGGTTCCGTCCAGACCACTTAATCGATCAAAACCCGAGGAGAAATCCCCGGGTTTTTTATGCCCTGGCAATTTAATTCTCGGGTCTTCACAATGTGGTATAAAAGAATTTCAGGTAAGTTTGAGGATTAAGTCTTTCAGGCCCTGAAATCGAATGCAAAAAAAGTCGATAAGGTACTCATTCAGATTGAATTATATTGTACCTTTACAATATGTCCGGTTTTCTTCATCGGATACTATTACTTGCATCAGTTGCATTAGTAATGTCCGGACAAATGGGGGCCCAGCCTTTAAGAGCTGCAGATCCTGATGCAGACTCCCTATCACGGTATATTCAAATAAAATATGGTCTTGACCAGGAACTGGTCAGCGGATTCCAATACTACGTACGTTTTCCACAATACAAAGGGGACCCTTTTTTCCCTGAAGATGCATTTTTCGAAGGTACTGTAAGTTTAAGGGGATTACTGTATGATAATGTACGTCTGAAATACAACAGCTTTTCACAAAGCCTTATTTTGGAATATACCGATTTACGGGACGGATATAACCTTTTGAGATTAAATAATTCTCACATTGATTCTTTTCGCCTGGGAACACATCGTTTTCAAAAACTATCCCTATTCAGCGAAGAACCTGTGTTTTACCAGGTATTCAGTTCAGTGCAGGTCACGTGTTACATTCACTGGAAGAAAGATATTCAGTCCATTAATAATAGCATTCAGTATACACATGTGTACACCAGGCCCCTGGGAACCTATTATCTCAATTACGGGGACAGGATCCATGATTTTACCAACAGGAAATCATTCATGGCCATCTTTACGGGGTCCATGCAGGCCGAGATTAAGAAATATTTCAAACGTCAACACTTTTCATTCAGGAAAGCAGGCCCCGCGGATATTCAAAACTTGCTCATTTTTATTAGCCAACTAGTAGAATCACAAGCATAGCCTTGAAAAAGGTCCTTTATACGGGCTTAATTCTATGTATGTACCAGGCATTTCCGGGGTACGCACAGGAGCATGACCTGATATTTTCAGGAAGTTTCAGGGATATTCCTTTTGTTGAGTTTGTTTCGGCTGTGGAGCAACAGACAGGGGCCACATTTTACTATTTTGATATATGGGTGAGCGGTGTGAGAATTTCTGCAGAAGGCAGCGATTTATCCCTCCATAATACCCTGACCCGCGTATTACTTCCTGCCGGGATCCATCATTATATAGATGAATTTGGATATGTATACCTGTCCAATGAAAGTCCACTCATCCCATCCCTGAAGTATCCAGATGAATCCTCAGTCAGGAGTTCAATTAATCCGGGAAATATTGAAAGCAAAACCATCTCAGGGGCAGAACAAAGATATATCGAAGGTCATAAATTCATTTCCCTGGATACACTGGTAGTTGGTAATGAGCAATCCGGAGGCAATCAGAAGGAGGTTTTTATATATGGTAAGATAGTCGACAAGGGGACAGGTGAACCCCTGATTGGAGCCACAATCTGGGTGGAGAGTTTGAACACTGGAATAGCTACTGATTCGGACGGGCGTTTTAACATTTTATTGAGTCCGGGAAAACACAGGGTATCATTCAACTACATGGGCATGGAACCTGCGCAGGTTATTCTCCAGGTTAATTCGGGAGGGAACCTGGTGATCCAAATGGAAAGGGATTTAATTCCTATTACGGAGGTGGTAGTCAGGGCGAACAGGTATGACAATGTCAGGGGTACCCAGATGGGATATGAAAGATTGAATTATCAAACTACCAAAGAGGTGCCTGTAACACTTGGGGAAAAAGACTTATTGAAGGTGGCACTGATGCTTCCTGGTGTACAGAATGTTGGGGAGGGAAGTTCAGGATTTAATGTGAGAGGTGGAAGTGCAGATCAGAACATGATCTCTGTGAATAAAGTACCGGTGTACAATGGTTCGCACCTCTTCGGCTTTTTCACTTCCTTCAGCCCGGATATTGTTAAAGATTTCTCACTTTATAAAAGCAATCTGCCTGCCCGGTATGGAGGAAGATTATCTTCCATATTTGATATTTCTACCCGCCAGGGGAATATGAATAATTTCTCGGCCCGGGGAGGGATTAGCCCCATTACCGCCCATGTGGCTGTTGAAGGTCCAGTCGTTAAAGATAAAAGCGCATTTGTGCTCAGCGCAAGAACCACCTATTCTGACTGGATCCTGAATCGCATGGAGGATCCTGTACTGAGAAACTCCGATGCATCATTTTATGATCTGACAGCTTCGATAACCCTTGAACCCAATGAAAAGAACCTGGTGAAGGCTTTCGGATATTACAGCAACGATGCCTTTACACTCGGAACGACGAATCAATATGCTTATTCAAATGTGGGTGGATCCATCAACCTGAAACACTGGTTTAGTTCAAGAATGACCGGCGATATGGCTCTGGTATTTGGACAGTATGCATTCAGTACTGTAAATACAGAACTTGAGCCGGCAGGATATTCACATGATTACAGGATTGATCACTACGAAATAAAAGCAGATTACAAATGGCTTTCGCTGGGGAAACATAAAGTTACTTTCGGGGTAAATGGAATATACTATAATCTGATCAAAGGACTGGTTGAGCCTTATGGAGAATACAGTCTCAGGTACCCGGTTGATCTTGGAGTTGAGAGAGGATTGGAGCTGGCAGGATATATTGCCGATGAAATTTTGCTGACACAAGGCCTTACCTTGTATATGGGATTCAGGTATACTTCTTTCATGAATCTTGGACCTGCTGAAGTCCCGGTCTACGCCGAAGAAACGGGAGCAAACCCGGGTAATGTAACAGATACGCTGTTTTTTTCATCAGGACAAATTGTTAAACAATACTCCAGTCCGGAACCACGGATCTCACTAACCTACCTGCTCGGGCATAATAATTCAGTAAAGGCATCCTACAACAGCTTACAACAGAATATTTTCATGCTGAGTAACACCGTCGCCATATCCCCCACTGACCAGTGGAAGCTTTGCGACTATCACTTACAACCACCGCATGTTGATCAGTTCTCAATTGGGTATTACCAGGACATGCCTGGCCATGGGATGAATGCATCTGTAGAAATATATTATAAGCAACTAAGAGATGTGGTGGAGTATAAAGACGGTGCGAATTTTATCACAAGCCCAAATACAGAGACACAGGTAGTCCAGGGAAACCAGGATGCCTATGGTTTGGAATTGATGATCAGGAAAAATTCCGGGAAGCTAACCGGTTGGCTGGCTTATAGTTATTCCAGGTCAATGATGCTGTTTAATAGTAATATCCCCGGAGAGAGTATCAACAACGGTCTCAGGTACCCTTCAAATTATGACCGGCCACACAATCTTAGCCTGGTAACGAACTATAAGGTGACCAGACGATTAAGTTTTTCTTCAACCCTGGAATATATTACTGGTCGCCCGGTTACTTATCCAATTTCCATTTATTACCTGAATGGTATAGAGTATATGGACTATTCGAACCGAAACCAGTACCGGATTCCAGATTATTTCAGAATGGACCTGTCCTTCAACCTGGAAGGGAACCTGAAAAAACGCAAACTGGCGCACAGCTTTTGGATGCTCAGTATTTACAATCTTACCGGCAGAAGCAACGCCTATTCAGTTTATTTCAGAAATGAGTCAAATAGAATTCATGGTTATAAGCTTTCCATATTTGGTCGACCGGTAATTACCCTTTCATGGAATTATAAGTTCGGGAATTATGCGACTGAATAAATGGACCATAAGTATAATATTGGTGGTTCTTAGCAATGGATGTATTGAACCATTTGAACCCGATGTAGAAGAGGCCGATGAGGTCATGGTCATAGATGGAAGACTAAGCGATAATGAGGATATTCAGACCATAAGTATTTCCAAATCTTCTCACTATAATAATCCTCAATTCCGGCCGGTTTCCGGTTGTGTGGTTCGGGTTGAGGATGAAACAGGAAACGGCATCACATTCATGGAGAACTCTAATGGGATATACCAGTCAGAACTGGAACCGGATTTTCTGGCTGTGGGAAAAGCTTATAAACTGCTGGTCGTTACACCTGAAGACGAAGTGTATGAATCTGAATATGATTCACTCCTGGCCTGTGCTGCCATTGACAGTCTGAGTTACAGGCTGGAGACGCAGGGCACCTCCAATCCCGATATCAATTATTATGGAATCAGGTTCTATTTAGATATGAAAGGCAGCGCGCAGGAGGCCCGGTCATACATGTGGACCTTTGAAGAGACCTGGGAATACCTGGCATACTACCCTATAGAATATATGTGGGATGGGTATGTACTCCAGGAGTTTTTTCCCCGGCTAACTGGCTTTGAGGTATGTTACATGACGGAAAGTCTTAAAAATTATGAGGTAGGCTCCTCAAGTTCAAGTGGAAGTAATGAGATCCGTCAGCAACCCTTGCATTTTGTTTCAAATCAGACACCCAGGCTTGCAGCCAGGTATAGTTTGCTGATTGCTCAGCATTCGCTGTCTAACGGAGCATACCTCTTTTGGGACAGAATGAAGGCACAAACCGGGGATACTGGTGGTCTGTATGAAACCCAGCCCTCAAGAACAACCGGAAATATTACCAATATCAACAACCCGGAAGAGCGGGTATTAGGGTATTTTTATGTTTCTCAGGTCCGGGAAAAGAGGATCACGGTAAGAAATCATTTTAATTTTCCCATTGTACGTTTCGTCTGTCCCCTGCTGGATACTTTATGGTTCCTACAGATATATGAGTTGGATCCTCCTTACCCTTATTTTTTGTTTGGAATTGTACTTGATGCCATACCCCCATCCCCGCCAAGCCCACCTGTCTTGAAATATGTATATTCATTCAAGGAGTGTCACGATTGCACCTACAGAGGGGGAGTAACCACGAAACCTGCATACTGGGATGATTAATAATGAACCGTAGACACAGACATAAAATGCTCTTGATTATCCTTTTTATCAGTGGTCTGATAAAAGGGAGTCATGCACAGTCCAGGTACGATTCTTCCTTTTTTGAGGTGGCGAAAAGGAATATGGAGAACCTGGTGGTATTCACCGACCGTAGCCTGTATGCCGTGAATGAGTCTATTCAGTTTTCCGCATTTCTGCAATTCGGGGAAGAAGCTTACTATGGACCGGGCAGTAAAGTCTTGTATGCTGAACTGGTAAACTCCTTTGGGACTTCGGTAGCTAAAGGCAAATTCCTTATTACTGAGAACAGATCCAGTGGGCACCTTGCCGTACCTTCAAGCTCATTGTCCGGGATTTACTATTTGAGATGCTATACCCGCTGGATGCGAAATTTTGGTCCCCGGTATTTCGCCTACGTTCCCATCCGCGTGGTGAACCCTTACTCGGAGGATATCCTGGCTAACAATACGGTACAGGGTAAAGGATATCTGACCCCTTTTCCTAAAGGCGCAGAAAAGGTTGCAGCTTCCCTGGATAGGCATTCTTATCATGTTGGAGAAATGGTTGATGTAGAGCTCTCCCTGAAAGAGGGAAGCATCGACCAGGTTCATTATGGCTGCATTACCGTTGTTCCTTCTGGCACCATCGATACATCAGCATTTATCCACAGCCTGGATTCTTCACCGGAAGGATCAATTCCGTTTCAGTTTAATTTTCTACCGGAAAGAAAGGGAACGACCCTTTCTGGTATTGTTCTGGAGCATAGCAATCAAGAACCTGCTTCAGATACCCGGATTCATTTCTCCATCCTTGGGGAGGAGCCCGCTTATTTCGTTACCCTGACTGATAAGGAAGGGAGATTTCAGGTAAATACTCCCACTCGAAGTGGATATCAGGAAATGTTTGTGGTCCCTGAATATGAACCCGGGACTATCATTGACGTACTTATTGACAATGATTTTACTTCGGAGCCTTTGCCCTATGATCCTGACTCATTTAATCTTTCCCATGATGAACAACTCCAGGCTTCAAGATTATCATTGCATATGCAATTACATCAGGTTTTTCTGGCAGAATCGGGAGTCGACAGTGCGACTGTGCCAGACCGGGCCGGGCATGAGCCCATTTATGGAACACCAGAGATCTCAGTAAAGATTGATGAATATATCAATTTGCCGAACATGGAAGAGATTATTGTAAATCTTATTCCAAAGACCAATTTGAAACAAAGCGGGGGCCAGGTTCACATTATGATAGAAAATGAAAATCCCATGATTTCGATGTTCCCCCCGCTTATTTTAATAGATGATATTCCCGTTCCTGATATGGATGTTTTTTTGGCCATTCCTCCCTCCAAAATTGACCGTATCAATGTGATTCCCGAAGTATATGTGTTTGGGGAAGTAAAGTACGGGGGCATCATAAGCATCACCAGTCTAGAGGGAGATTTGGCCAGCATTAAATTGCCTGACGGATCCTACTTTTTTGATTATGCTGCATATCACCCTCAGTTGATCCCACAGGCTTCCAGGTATCCTGGCCTGGCTAAGATTCCGGATACCAGAAATACACTGTTCTGGATGGATCATTTGGAACTGCGCAAGGATTCATCTCGAAAAGTTAGTTTTCGGACAGCCGGAGTTCCAGGAAGTTACATCATCCTTTTCCGTGGTATATCCTCCGATGGTGATATTGTACATGGGTTGAATTATTTTAATGTTGAATAATCAGATGCTACAAGTTGCAGGAGTTTCAGGGCAATTGAATTATTCGGATGTTTCTGAAGTGAATCTCGGCTCCCTCCGATTCGAGACAGATATAGCCCTCCTTTTTGGTTGATTTACTGATCCCATTGACAAATTTGCCATTTATGGAAAGCT
>JBDLIU010000076.1:0-17287 GCA_039714715.1 Bacteroidota bacterium | reverse complement strand
CAACATTTGAATAGCAATCCACATCCACTAATGTTCGTGCACGAAGCACCCAGGCTAGTTGGGAATACCGTCTGCTTTCTTCTGTATACATTGGATTATCTTTTCTGTCGCTATAATTGATTTCAACAGTCATCACTTGCTTGAAATTCTTAAAAAGTTTTTTCAAACCAGGCTCAAACGGAGTCATAAACCGAAGGTGAACAGATGATACTTTAAGCCCTTCACCACGAGCCATTTCAACTGCTTCGTTAATGGCACCCAGCGTTGAGCCCCAGCCAACAATCAGCAAATCACCTTTTTGGGCTCCATTAACTTCCGGTGGTTTAAGCGTTTTCTGAAAAGCGGCAAATTTTCTGCTTCGCATCTCAGAGGAGTGCTGATTTTCATCAGGGCTGTACGACACATGTGCTTCGCTGGTATGAGCAAGTCCGGTAATAGTATGCTGACCACCCGGCTGACCAGGAATAGGTCGTTTACTCAGGCCGGTTTTCTCATCCCAGGCATAAGGTTTTACCTCCTCTTTCCATGGGCTTTGATCAATTGGCGGTGAGAACCAGTCTTTTTTAATTTTTGGTCTTGGGAAAGGCTGCTGGCCTGTAGCCAGGTTGGCATCTGTTAATAAATAGACTGGTGTTCTAAATGCTTCTGCCAGCTTACGGGCGAGGATTACAAAGTGGAAACATTCTTCAATCGTGGCTGCCGCTATAACAATTTTCGGTACAGCACCGGGTTGCCCGTAAAGTGCTGCCAGCAGATCGCCTTGCTCAACTTTGGTTGGAAGTCCTGTTGAAGGGCCACCACGTTGAACATCGATAACTACCAATGGTATTTCGGCCATAGTGGCGAGGCCAAGGAATTCGGTTTTTAAAGCCAAACCCGGTCCGGAGGTTATTGTAACTGCCGTTTTCCCTGCGTAAGAGGCACCAATGGCAAATCCTACAGCTGCAATTTCATCTTCGGCCTGGTGAACAAGTCCACCTACATTCTTAAATATTTCTGCCAGCAAATGAGAGGCAGATGTGGCAGGAGTAATTGGATACATGGAGCACACTTCTATACCGGCAGCCATCACTCCAAATGCCAGGGCCTCGTTGCCATTCATTACCATGAGGTCTTCTTTAACCTTCATTCCAGGAACATAGTATTGGAAATCAAGGTTGCTTTCTGCCCATTTATAGCCTGCATGTAATAGTTCAAGGTTAGACCTGATGATCTCATCTGATTTCTTTCGGAAAATAGTTTTAACCTGAGCTTCTCCCCGTTCAATTTCCAGAGAGTAGATATTACATAGCATACCCAAAACCCACATGTTTTTCCCTTTCCTTGCATTGCTCACAATTTTAAGGCATTCCTCCTCCATTGGGATTTCAATGATCTCATAACCTCTGTCCTTAAAATCCGCGAGTGCTTCGGCATATTGCTTTCGAATTACTTCATCAGCATCATGGGCCCATTTGCTCTCTATTAGGAATTTAGTACCTTTTTTATAGGCATTTTGCTTGATCCTTCCGTAGGGCACCTGTTCGTTTAGTGCTACCACCAGGTTTGCCTCGTTACCCATATTGGTTACTTTTTTCGACCCAATTCGGATGCGAATACCGGAGGCACCTTCACGGCTACGGGCAGGTGGTTGAATTTCTGCAGGGATAATTTCTACCGTCCATACGCCATTCCCCATTCGGGCTGAGATGGCGGCAAAACTTTGTCCACATTTTTGAGCACCTTCTCCCGAATCACTTACGATTTCAACGATGTGTTCATCAATTGTAACCGATTTGCCAGATTTCTTTGAGGGCTTTTCTTTGGTTTCGATTATTTCAGCCATACTATATCCTGAGATGTTAAATTCTATATTTATAATTAGGTCAATTAAACCTAAGCAATCTCTCGTCTAGTATAGCAAATTGTACTTCATATAAATATACCGAAAACTTAACTTTAACTACAAGAATATTAGTCATACCGAGCTGAATAAAATATAATATTTTAAAAATACATCAATACCCAAATAAAATATGGTATTTGGATTTATTGATTTGTATAGAGTAATTGCAGGTTTGAATTTACAAGATTAACTTTGCAGCTTGGAAAAAACTGAATAAGCATGTTCGACAATTTAAGTGTAAGACTGGACAGGGCCTTTAAAAATCTAAAAGGGCAGGGAAGAATAACAGAAATAAATGTAGCAACAACAGTTAAGGAGATAAGAAAGGCTTTAATTGAAGCTGATGTTAACTTCAAAGTTGCCAAGCAGGTTACAGATAAGATCAGGGAAGAAGCGTTGGGAAGAGATGTTTTGATTGCGGTATCTCCGGGGCAGTTATTAACCAAGATTGTTGAGGAAGAACTCACAAGGCTGATGGGTACCGTGAATGACCCAATGCAACTTCAGGGAGAACCGGCTGTTGTGCTTATTTCAGGTTTACAAGGATCTGGTAAGACTACATTTTCAGGGAAACTGGCCCAAATGCTTAAGGGGCAAGGTAAATCTGTTATGCTGGCTGCTTGCGATATTTACCGTCCGGCTGCGATAGACCAGCTGCAGGTACTTGGAGAGCAGATTGATGTTGAAGTATATGCCGAGCCTGAAAACAAGAATGCAATTAAAATTGCCAATAATGCTATCAAGCATGCCAAGGCTACTAATAAAAAGGTTCTGATTGTCGATACTGCAGGTCGATTGGCTATTGATGAAGAGATGATGCAGGAGATATCAGGTTTAAAAGATGCTCTGAAACCATCGGAGACATTGTTTGTGGTAGATTCCATGACAGGTCAGGATGCCGTGAATACTGCCAAAACATTCAATGAGAGACTTAATTTTGATGGTGTTGTGCTTACTAAGCTGGATGGTGATACCAGGGGTGGAGCCGCCTTGTCTATCAGAACAGTCGTAGAAAAACCAATAAAGTTTGTGAGTGCTGGTGAGAAGATGGAAGATATCGATCTTTTTCATCCGGAGAGGATGGCCAGCCGAATTCTGGGTATGGGAGATGTGGTTTCCCTTGTTGAGAAAGCACAGGAAACCTTTGATGAAGAAGAAGCCAGAAGGTTAACAAAGAAGATCAGGAAGAATGAATTTGACCTCAATGATTTTCTTGGTCAGCTAGAGCAGATCAAGAAGATGGGTAATGTAAAAGACCTGATGGGTATGATACCAGGCATGGGTAAAGCTATGAAAGATATAGACCTCGACAACGAATCATTTACACCAATTGAGTCCATCATAAAATCCATGACACCTAATGAGAGAGCTAACCCGGACCTTCTGAATGGTAGTAGAAGAAAGCGTATTGCCTCTGGTAGTGGCACCTCTGTTCAGGAGGTTAATAACCTGATGAAGCAGTTTGGTGATATGCGCAAGATGATGAAAACCATGAATAAGAGTGGTGGCATGAAGCGTGGATTGGCCAATCTGATGGGCGGGAAAATGGGGTAATAAAAATATCATCAGCGTCCATGCTGAGACGCTGATGGAGAGGGTGATTTCAATTCGGTAATATCAAGTAATCATAATGATTTGGTCTATCTGCATTTATCACCATTGAAAACACCTCCCAGTGATTCGATTATTCCAATACTGGCAATATTTTCTACATGTGTTGTGTAGGAGATACTCTTGAATATTAAGTTGTTTCGAGCCCAATCAATTCATCATATTTGAGAATTACCAGCACTAAGTCAGTTCCTGCTTTTCTCTGATCGATAGCCCAATCAATAAACTCTCTTGTTTCTTCAATTGCTGAAGGTGGTTTGTCAAGGTCTATGTATTTTACAATTTCCTCAGTTAGTTCCTTAAAAATATCTTCTGCATACTCAATGGTGATGGGAGCCAGCTTTATTTTATCACCTTTAATAATTAAGTTGTCAGGAAACCCCATTTTTCATAGAGTTCTGTAAGCTTTAATAGTCTCATTATAAACTGGTTGTAGCGAGACTATTCTGACATGAGTCATTCTGGTGGGCGCTAACGACCAGCATGCAGTATAAATGCAACATTATTAAATTTTTCGTCAGTAAAATTTGCAATAGTGAGAATTATATACCTAATTTGCTTATACATAAGAAACTTAGGTATATGTATTCAAATGAATTAGTAAGAGGAATGTTAAAGACCATAATCCTTCAGTTGTTAGGGGAGAAGGATAAAATGTATGGTTATGAATTAAGTAAATTGGTTAAAGAGCGTACAGAAGAGAAGATAGTATTAACAGAAGGGGCGCTTTATCCGATTTTGCATAAACTGGAAAAAGATAACCTGGTAATTACCAGTCTGGAGACAGTAGGTAACAGGACACGGAAATATTACGAGCTTACACCTAGTGGTGAGACGAGTGCAAAGGAGAAGAAAAACGAACTCCTTGATTTTATAAAAACAATGAAATCACTGATGGAGCCACAACCTGCGGTGTTATGTACGTATTAGAGCAACAGGAAATAGAGAAAATAACTGACAGGATTACTCTGGCCAGAGTAGAAAATAACTCCCTGTCTATCGACCTGGTTGATCACATCTGTTGTATGGTTGAAGAGCGTGTTGAACTGGGAATGAAACTGAACCAGGCTGAAGATGAGGTATTTAGAGAAATGGGGGAGGTTCAGCTTAAAGCAATTGAAATTGAAACTAAAAAATTAACTCAAAATAAATTTATCATGAAAAAAAGGACTAAGATTATCGGATTCATAGCATTGGTATTGGTGCTTTTAGGTTTTACTATGAAGATGTTCCATCTCCAGGGAGCAGGAATAACCTGGGGAGTTGGAATTCTGTTTATGGCTTTTGGATTCTTCCTAATGCTATTCATTGATCGGTTTAGTTATGAAAAATCAAATTACTATCGAATTACTCAAGTTATAGGTTATTTGGGTGCAGCTTCATTAATTGTTGGCTTGGGCTTCGTATTGCTTCGTTGGCCAATTGCAGTATTCCTGGTTGAAGGTGGAGGGATCCTGCTCTTAATCTACTTCATCCTGAATAACACAAAAATATCTCATGCTACGGATCCTCAATAGTGCATTCCTGCTATTCTTCCTGGTACATATGGTGGGGTTTGTTTTCAGGTTTCTGAAAACACCCTATCATACCATTATTATGGCAACGGGGATAATAGGAATCTTATTAACTGGTATAGTTTACCTGCTCATAAAAGAGAGAGGAAAAGCTGTCTATAGTTTTGCGACATTCGGTTGGGGGTTATACCTGATTGCAGTTGTGAAATTCCTACCTCAAACCTATTTTTTAATAACCGCAATATTGCTAACAGGAATTGCTGTAATATTTATTATTAAGAGTAAAAAGGTGTACTTGTTACATTTGGTTTTTGCCGGTTTTCTTTTTGTATCATCAACTGTTTTGGCATTAACTCCTCAGGACAACCGCTACTATTTATTAAACTTCACATTAAGCCTTCATGTTGATCAAGATTATCGATCATGGGATAAGTACAGTTGGTTTTTATATATCAATGGGAAAAAAGATGAAGCCAAAGCAGCTAATAATAAAGCTCTGGAGATTGTAGAGTCATCTGACAATGATGCCATGAAATCATTAATCAGGCAACATTATGAATTGCTTAAACAGGATAACTGGAAAAGTTACAGATAGAGTAATTCTGATATCTGGCTCTTGACAACTACTATCAATCTATTAACTATACATCACCTGTTTCACAGCTTCGATGGTACGCTTAGCATTAGGCAATGATGCTTCAATAAGTGTTGGTGCATAAGCTAAAGGTACATCCTGGTTGTTAATTTTTTGTACAGGAGCATCGAGGTAGTCGAAAGCATATTTCTGTACATGGTAAGTTATTTCAGAAGCAATTGAAGATAAAGGCCAGGCTTCTTCTACCACAACTAAACGGTTAGTTTTCTTCACAGACTCAATAATAGTATCATAATCAATAGGTCTTACTGATCTAAGATCAATGATTTCTGCATTTACACCATCTTTAGCCAGTTCATCGGCAGCCTTTACTACTTCATGATAGATTTTACCGAAAGTAACAAGTGTAACATCCGAGCCTTCTCTTTTTACATCAGCTTTACCAATCGGGATCAGGTATTCACTATCAGGTATTTCTCCTTTCATTCCATACATCAGTTCCGATTCCATAAAAATAACCGGATCATCATCCCTGATTGATGATTTTAATAATCCTTTGGCGTCATACGGGGTGGATGGTACTACAACTTTAAGTCCGGGGGTATTGGCATACCAGTTCTCAAAGTTTTGTGAGTGCTGAGCCGCCAGCATCCCGGCATTACCGGTTGCTCCCCTGAAAACTATTGGAACAGGAAACTGTCCGCCACTCATATAGAGCATTTTTGCAGCAGAGTTAATCACCTGGTCGATAGCTACCAGTGAGAAGTTAAAAGTCATAAATTCAATAATGGGTCTCAGGCCATTCATGGCGGCACCAATGCCTAGTCCGGCAAAGCCTAATTCTGTAATGGGTGTATCGATTACTCTTTTTGTGCCAAATTCATCGAGCATGCCCTGACTTACTTTGTAGGCGCCATTGTATTCGGCCACTTCTTCTCCCATAAGAAATACAGACTCATCGCGTCTCATTTCTTCGCTCATGGCTTCGCCTAAAGCTTCTCTAAATTGAACAGTTTTCATAGTAGCGGTTTTAATAAGGTGCAAAAATATGGATTTGGTATTAAAATGCGAATAGTACCTACCCCTTTATTTCCCCTCCTGGGAGGGGAATAATATCTATGTTATAAAAAAAGGATTGGTATAAAAAAGGGTGAACAATTTAAATTATCCACCCTTTAGTATATGTGGGCAAAGCCCAGCAGTTTGTTATTTTATTCCAGCTCTTTTACAATGCGATCTGCTTTATAAATATACTTTAAAGCAGCGGCAATGCCACCTGCATGAACGGAAACAGTTCGATTATAGGTAACATCATAAATAAAATAACCAGGTAAACTTTCAATATTTCCATCGAACACCAATCCAACTACCTCTTGTTTTGCATTAATTACAGGGCTTCCCGAATTACCTCCTATAACATCAGCCGTGCACACAAAGTTTAAAGGAGCCTGTAATAATTCAACTGGAGGATTATTCCACTTCTCTGGCAAATGCCATGGATATTTTTGATTGTTACTGAAATGGCGGTTGTATAGGCCATAGTATGTAGTGAAAGAAGGTGCTTCTGTACCATTATATTCATAGCCTTTTACAACACCATCAGCAATTCTTAAAGAAAAGGTTGCATCCGGAGGACTACTTAAACCAGTTAATCCATATTGGAGGTTCATTATTTTCTCTTCATATTTTTTATTAATCCCTGAAATCTCTTTTCTTTTAATATTTGCTTCTTTATACTTAGGAACCATAGTAGTTGAGAATGTCAATAATGGTTCTTTTTCCAGTTTTTTTACTTTCAGTTTAAAGAACTTTTCCTGGTCAGTAAACAAAAGACTAGTCTCAAATAATTCATTGGTCTTTTCCAAAGGAGTTCTGCCTCCAAGTAATCCATTGATATAGTCTTGTTGAGAATGTTCAATTATTTCTTCCAGGAGTAAAGAATATAGAGTTTTTTCTAATTGAGGATCAAATGAACTAAGGGTTTTAATCATCTTTTCTTCAACTTTTTTTGCTCCATCTTCATCCTCCTTTTTGATGAATTGATAATAATCGTAAAGTTGAAATACTAGCTGATTGACTTTGCCTCTAGTTCCCTGTTGTGATAAAACAAATGATTCAGTGAAATACTTGCTAGATTCCTGGTAATTCTTTTCAATTTCTTTCCAGGGATCTTCACCTTCAATAATTACATTGGCACGTGCTTGTTTCTCTTTTTTTACCTTCTTCGTCATTAGTAGTGGATTGTTTAATCCATTAAGTATACCTGTATAAGCTTTGTTGGTATTACTTAGACCTAAGATCAGGTTTCCAATACTATCCTTTCTTTGAATATTCGTTACATGTTTTAATTCATCTTTTAAGACTTCTATTCTATTCCTATATAATGTAAGGATTGCCGGAATTGATATATCACGCATATAGCTAAGTTGTGCTAATGTTAGATATCTGCCAGTGCTACCCGGATTACCAATAACAAAAACAAGTTCACCTTCATCTGCACCTGAAGCGTTAAACTCGAAATAGTTGGTTGGTTTAACAGGTTCGCCATTTTCGTCATAGGCTCTCCATAAAGTGAAATCAAGACTATAACGAGGATAAGTAAAATTATCAGGATCACCCCCGAAATGTCCAAGTGCCATCTCTGGATATAGAACCAACCTAATATCATTGTACCTTTTGAAACCATATACTGAGTACTTTCCTCCACTATAAAATGTTCTGGTTTCAGTTCGAAGGTCTTTCCATTTTTCAGTAGACTTTAGTTCTGCGACAATAACTTTCAGTGCTGAATCAGGAGATACATTGTTCATACTTTGAACTTGCTCAGTTACATCTGCCACCATTACCATTTGGTCAACATATAGGTCTTGAACTCTACGCTCTTCTTCCTGTGTTGTTGCATAAAAACTATTCTCATTAAAATTCTCACCATCTTTCATTACAGAAATGGCAACATTTCGCGAACAGTGGTGGTTGGTAAGGATCAGTCCATTTTCAGAAATAAAAGAGCCTGAACACCAACTTGCAAACCTTAATGATGATTTACGTGCATCATCCATCCATTCTTCAGTAGCCTCGAAGTTATAAGCTTCTTTGAAATACTCTACCGGGGGATTTTCGAAGGTCCACATTTTTCCCTGGTCAAATCTTCCCGGTTCAACATCTTCGAGAACGGGAGTTTGCGCATATCCAACTAATGCCAGGCTAATAATCGTAATTAATAAAAGTATTCTTCTCATCATGCAATTTTTTATTATTTAAACCTTAAAAGTATTATGATCAATCAGAAAAATACCTGATTTACGTCATGAATTAATATGATTTATAGGTGGTTAGGCTATAATTGCAAAAATTAACCTATTCAAAATGAAAAATATTATCCTTTTTGCTGTTATACTTATTTTATTTTCCTCGTGTTCTAATAAAGAAAAAGCTCATGAGGAAGTATCAAATGAATCAACTTCAGTAACATATGAAGGTACATGGAAGAGAAGTTTTGAGCTTGGTGTAGATACATTGCAATATGTGACTTATAATATTATGAATGATAGTATACAATATATAATGGAAGGACCACTGCCCATTAAATATACTATGTATAAGGATACTTTTATTACTAAAGACAACAGGTGGATTGGAAATCTTGGAGATGATTATTACACAGTTTTTGTAAAGTACTATAATGCTGATTCAATCTCCCTGTTTAAGCAACAATTTGAAACCCGTGAGGAAGCATTAACAAGAGCTTATCCTTCAGATACTGTTAGTGGGCATTTCAGTAGTTGGTATACTTACTATTCGAAACAGCAGGAGCAGTAAACACTAATCCTTAATTTGAATTAATAATAATTGAATTTCTTAACCCTATTAAAATTGAGTGATTTAATCATCCAATTAGGTAATGGCTTTTTGGGATCTCTTTTTGTTAAATCAATATTTAATCCAAGTTTTTTAATGACTGTTACTTTATTGGTTTGAACAAACTCAATTAATGTTCCATCCGGATCTTCAATATAGCCCCAATGCCCATTGGCATCTCCCATGTCAAATGATTCTTCACTCATCACTTTAAAAGGAAAGCCTTTTTCTTGACATTCAAGATGTAATGCTTTAAAATTATTAACATCAAAACACAAATGAATAAAGCCTAAATCACCCCAAAATCTATCAGAGAATATCTTTTTAGGCTCATTTTCCAGGCTTTGAATTAGCTCAATCTGGCTCTCTCCAAACAATTTGCTAAATCCTCCAGTTCTATTGTCCTTGTGAGTTAATAATATTCGTCTAAATTTTTTATCTCCATTAGGAAGACCATGCAGATCTTTAAAAAATCCTGTACTATCATATACCACCTGGTCATACCCCAATATGCCTTTGTATAATTTTAATGATTTATCTATATTGGAAACTCCAATTGAACATCCATAAGTCCCTCCAGTATCACCACCATTTGAAGAATACCATGAATTAGATTCTTTTATTTTCAATAAGTTGCCATAAGGATCTTTAATGTAAAAACTTTTAATTGAGTCAGGTTCTGCCCCAATTTCTGTCAGAATATTTTCGTTAAGTTCTTTTAACCTGCTATATGTTTTTTCCAGGTTTCTTGATTTAATAAATCCTATGTTAATACCTAAATCACCAACTTTAATATCGGTTTCAGGTTTGACAGGTTCTCTGTCAAGATATTGCCAAAATTCATATCCACTACCGCCTTGCATATTAAGCGCCAGGATTGCTCTCTTTTTGTGTGGAACTCCTCCCATGTAAGGAGCCATATGAGTTGCAACGTTATTATCTTCAAACACAGAAATATCAGTACCAAATCGAGTAGCATACCATTCGAAGGCCTTATGGGCATTATCTACTCCTACGCCAATTTGCTGTATTCCATATATTAATTTACTCTCCATCTTTTCAATATGACTAAATTGGATTTTTAAACACACTACTTTTGCAGTAACCCATTTTGAGTAATTTGTTTATAACAATAAATCCGATTTGAATATCGCTACTTTCAATTTCTAAATATTATATAATCCTTATAAGATTAAGAAATAGATGTTATTGCCCTAACAAGTAACAAATATATAAAATCAGATAGAACTTAGAACTCTAAGTGTAAAGTCTATCATATTGAGTCTAAATTTCGGATTAAAAACGCTAGAAAAAGTTAGTTACCTATTACCTTTGTCGAGCTGAATTGATGAAATGAGCTTCGAGGAAATCAAATCGAAAATAATTGCTTATAAAAATGATGGTAAAACCCTTTTTACCACTTCTTCATTTCAATCTCATAGTTTAGTACTTCTGCATATATTAAGTCGTATTGATAAAAATATTCCAATTGTATTTATTAATACAGGATTTCATTTCCCGGAGACTATTAAATTCAGGGATGAAGTGGTAGACTTATTTGGATTGACCAATCTTATTGATTTAAGGTCAGAAATGCCAAAGAGTCTTCAGAAGGGAGAAAATGGCAGGTTATTATTTGCATCAGATCCGGATTACTGTTGCCATGTAAACAAGACGGAACCTCTACACAATCTCTTAAGGTCATATGATGTATGGGTTAATGGTGTAAGAGCTGACCAGAGCAAGGTAAGAAGTGGTATGATTCTGGAGCAGGATGCGCCATTTGGAGCCGTAAGGTTTCATGCCATGCTGGATTGGAACAGCAAAATGATTTATGATTACAGAAAAGAATACAACCTGCCTACTCATCCACTGGATGACCAGGGTTATGTGAGTATAGGTTGTGAACCATGTACAAGAAAGATCGATCCCAATATGAGTGAGCGGGATGTAAGATGGTTTGGATTAAATAAAACAGAGTGTGGTTTACACACTGATTTAGTAAAATAGTATGAAGATTCTAGTTACCGGGGGTGCCGGGTATATTGGTACCAAGCTTATAAAACAACTGGCAAAGTCTGATAAGATAGAAAGTATTGTAGTTTATGATAACCTGAGCAGGGGTAACTTTAACTTGTTTATTGGTGAAGAGATTGTAGATGGGAGTAAACTTAAGTTTGTTCAGGGCGATATTCTTGACAGCAGGCTATTGCGAAAATCATTAGAGGGGATAGATTATGTTTACCATTTGGCAGCCAAGGTAACCACACCATTTGCTAATACTGATCCACATTTTTTTGAGCAGATTAACCATTGGGGAACGGCTGAACTTGTTTATGCGATTGAAGATAGCAATGTAAAAAAGCTAATTCATTTGAGCAGCACGAGTGTATATGGTAGTTCTGATAATGTGGTTGATGAAACCAGTCCTCTGAACCCCAGAACCTTTTATGGTGTAGCAAAGAAGCGTGCCGAGGGCCATGTAAACAGGTTAATGAAAAAGGGCAGGGCTATAACAATCCGGTCAGGAAATGTTTACGGTTATAGTAAGAGTATGCGTTTTGATGCCGTAATAAATCGATATGCTTTTGAAACAAATTTCCACGGTCGCATTACTATCCAGGGATCCGGGAAACAGAACCGTTCTTTTATTCATGTAAATGATTTGGTCCTTAACCTGGCACTATTGATTAATAATGAGGTGCCACATGATATTTACAATATGGTTTCAAAGAACATGTCAATTCTTGACCTTGCTGACAACTTTAAATCTTTGAGACCTGATTTAGAGTTTCTCTTTGTTGACCAACATCTGGATTTAAGAAATATCATTGTAAATACTGATCTTAAACTGGCCAATTATCTTGATATGGTTAAACCTCGTTCGATTGAAGAAGAACTGAAGGAGTTTTTAGGTAATTTTTCGTATTGAAACGGTTGCCGGTTAATAGTTATCAGTTGTTGTCTGTATGTCCCTGATATAGGTTGACCTTCCCTGATAACTCTTAACTTATATCTAACTCAATATATATTTTATATTTAACCAGGGTTAATTACGATTTAATAATGTCATGCCTACGGCATTTGTTTATTAATGAAATAACATTTTACCCTGCATTTCGCTTCGCTCCCCCGATAAAATCGGGGCAAGCTATACAGGGCTACAATATATCATCGCTACGCGATTTTTTCTTGCGTTACAATTGGTTTTGGGAGGTGCTGATAACCGATTAGCTGTACATAATACTGATCGTAGCGAGACGCTAACGACCAGTTAGTATGTTAGCAATACTCGTCAAACACCGCAACAAGATGATGGGCAATCATTTCTGCATTATTGCCTTCGATATGATGGCGCTCTACGAAATGAGCTAATTCGCCATCTTTAAAGAGGGCAATTGCTGGTGAAGATGGGGGATAGGGCAGGCAAAGTTCACGTACCTTATTTACTGCATCAACATCATTGCCAGCAAAAACAGTAGCCAGGTTATCCGGTTTTTTTGCGGTATTGTTGATGGCCATAATGGCTGCAGGTCGTGCCGACCCGGCAGCACATCCACAAACTGAATTGACAACAATCATAGTTGTGCCTTTGTGATCATTTAGATGGTTTTCAACAGCATCAGCAGTTTTGAATTCCTGGAATCCTTTGCTGGTAAGTTCAGCCCGCATGGGGGCTATCATAGGTTCTGGATACATAGTATAGCGTTTATAAATTTCAAATTACAAATACCAAATCTCAAAATTTGCCTAACGAGAGATTTAGTATCTTTTTAATTCATTATAAAAAGCCAAGTTCAAGCATTGCTGTTTCCGACATCATATCCTGTGTATATGGTGGGTCGAAGGTTACCTCAACCTTGGCATTCTCTATTTCGGGCATTGCCCTTAATTTCTTCTGAAGTTCATCAGGGATAATTTCTGCAGCAGGACAGGAAGGTGACGTTAATGTCATGAGCACAAAAACATTATTGATTGGGTATACATTGATCTCATAAATTAATCCCAATTCATATATATCGACAGGGATTTCCGGGTCATAGACCGTTTTTATGGTCTCAACTACTTTATCCCTTAACGATATTTCATTCTTTTTCTCTTCCTCTGCCATTTTAATTCAGTCCTGCTTTAGTCTTATACCCCAGTGCATATAATTTCATTTGTTTGATCATAGCGGCAAAACCATTGGATCGCTGTGATCCAATCACCTGGCTCATCCCGATTTTTTCAATAAAATCAAGGTCTGTGTTAATAATGTCATCTGCTGATTGGCCAGAATACACACGAACCAGAAGACTAATCAACCCACGGGTAATATCTGTATTACTGTCTGCAATGAATATCACTTTATTGTCCTTGAAGTCTGTATGAAGCCAAACGCTCGACTGGCAACCTTTAATCAGGTTGTTATTTGTTTTATAACCATCAGCGAGTGGGCTCATCTTATCACCCAGCTCCATCAGGTAATACAAGGTTGCTTCCCTGTCATCCGACAGCAATTCAAACTCTTCTATTATTTCATCCTGAATTTCCCTGATGCTCATCTTCTGGATCTGTTTGTTATGCGATTAATATTCTCTACAAAAATATCAACTTCTTCCAAAGTATTATAAACAGCAAATGAAGCTCTTACAGTTCCTTCAACATCAAACCTTTTCATAAGGGGCATGGTGCAGTGATGGCCGGTTCTTACTGCAATACCTTTTGCATCAAGCATCATACCTACATCAAACTGATGCATGCCTTCTATATTGAAGGATACAACACTCACACGGTTATGAGTGGTGCCAATCAGTTGCACCTTCTCAATACTTTCTAATTTGCTTAAGGTATACTCGGTCAAATGCTGCTCGTAAGCAGCAATATTTTTTCTTCCCAGCTCATCAACAAAATTAATTGCCTTTTCATAAGCAATAACATCAGCAATATTGGGTGTGCCAGCCTCGAATTTAAAAGGGATATCGTTATAGGTGGTTTTATCAAAGGTTACTTCTTTAATCATTTCACCGCCACCCTGGTAAGGCGGCATTTTCTCAAGCAGGCTTCGTTTTCCATAGAGAAAGCCAACACCGGTTGGGCCATACATCTTGTGGGCTGATGCTGCCAGAAAATCGCAATTCAGCTCCTGAACATCAACTTCCATATGAGGTATTGCCTGGGCAGCATCGAGGAGTACAACAGCTCCTGCATTATGTGCGAGGCCAGTAATTTCTTTTACCGGATTTATAGTGCCCAGGCTGTTTGACGCCAGGCAAATGGCAACAATCTTTGTTTTTGCTGAAATTGTACCCTTGAAATCATCAAGAGATATTTCACCTGCATCATTAACCGGGATTACTTTAAGTGTTGCTTCTTTTTCATCAGCAAGCATCTGCCAGGGAACAATATTGGAGTGGTGTTCCATCTCGGTGATGATGATCTCATCACCTTCATTGATAAATGTTTTTCCGTAGGTGGAGGCCACCAGGTTAATGCTCTCTGATGTACCCCTGGTAAAAATTATTTCTTCTGTTTCACGAGCATTAACCAACTGCTGTACAGCGGCCCGCGTATTCTCATACGCGGTGGTGGCCTCCTCTGCCAGGGTGTGCACACCACGGTGGATGTTCGAGTTGTAGTTAGTGTAATAGTCTGTTAGCGCATCAATAACCACTTGTGGCTTCTGAGCCGTGGCTGCATTGTCGAAATATATCAGCGGATACCCGTTCACCTCCCTTTTCAATACAGGGAACTGCTCCCTGATGGCAGGGATATTAAGATTGGTTTCTATAGGTCTCACTGCTTCCAACATCTATTCACCTAATTGATTATCTAATTCAGCTTCAATAAGCTCCTTAAGCTTTTCATCCTTGATTTTCAACACTATTTCTTCAGCAAAAGCTTTCAGCAATAGTTTTCTTGCCATTTGCTCATCGAGGCCTCTTGCTCTAAGATAAAACAATTGCTCCTTATCAATCTGCCCTGTGGTACAACCATGGGTACATTGTACATCATCAGCCCAGATTTCCAGCTGTGGCTTTGTGTTAATAGTGGCCGTGTCTGATAGTAAAATATTTTTATTCGACTGGAATGCATTGGTTTTCTGTGCACCTTCTCTCACATATACCTTTCCATTAAACACACCCGTGGATTCATCTCCCATGATCCCCTTGTAAAGCTCGTTACTATTCGAATTCGGATATTTGTGATCAATAGTAGTGTGGTTATCAATCAAGCCATTGGCTGCTGGCAGGTATAGTCCATCCATATTGGTCTCACAATATTCACCCTCAAGCGATATATTAAGGTTATTCCTGATAGCCTTACCGCCAAAGTTTACGTTGAATGTGTGTAAAACAGAGTGGTCGTGTTGCGAGCAGGTCGTGTTATCAATTCGAAGGTCACTTTCACTGTCAAATCCTACCTTATAGTGGGTTAAAATACTGTTTTCAGCCATATTGATATGGAGGGCTGTATTAGTAAAACTGCTGTATTCACCATCACCAATAAAGAATTCCGTAATATAACCCTGGGTACCTTCTTCAAGATTTACTTCATGTCTTGATGTGGCCATTACCTTGCTTTTGGAGGAATCAATAATATGAACTATGCTGATATTTTCTTCAACAACTTGATTCTTTTTGATATTGATATTTACCCCCTCTGATGCCAATGCTTTATTAAGCTTTGAAAAGGTGTCATCAGATTTTTTATTAGTTTCAGGAAATTGCTGCAATGATGCAATTTCGATACTTAATCCATCTTTATTTTTCAGATTGCTCAGGTTACTGTTGAATTCTCCATTGACAAAAACAATAGTAATATCACCCAAAGAAGGGATCATATCCGGATTCACTGATGTAGTTGGATTCTTATCAAAATCAGCCATTTCCTTCTCCAGGAGCCGCGACAGGGGAGTATACCTGTACTCCTCATTCTTCCTGCCCGGAAGCCCTGACTCCAGGATGTTATTGAAGGCGGTCTCCCTTGATTTAAAATCTGATGAACTGGCTGAGCCATTCATTTTCTTTTCGAGCAGGGAGAATTGCTGCTTTAATACATCCATAATATTTGACTCTACCTGGCTCATTAGGCTGATATCTGTTCTTCTTTAATCCAATCGTACCCTTTTTCTTCCAGCTCGTGGGCCAGCTCTTTAGTGCCACTCTTTACGATCTTGCCTTTATATAATACGTGCACGAAATCAGGCACTATGTAATCAAGCAATCGCTGGTAGTGGGTGATAACAATCGTTGCGTTCTCTTTAGATTTTAGGGTATTAACGCCATTTGCTACTATTCTAAGGGCATCAATGTCCAGACCGGAGTCTGTTTCGTCTAGTACGGCCAATGTAGGTTCCAGCATAGCCATCTGGAAAATTTCATTTCTCTTTTTTTCACCACCCGAAAAGCCTTCGTTTAGCGACCTTCTTAACAACGCCTGGTCGATGTCAACCACTTTCATTTTCTCTTTTATTTCCTTCAGGAAATTAACAGAGTCTAACTGCTCCAGTCCACGATATTCACGAACCTGGTTAACAGCTGCTCTTAAAAAGTTGGTAGTACTTACACCCGGTATTTCTACAGGATACTGAAATGCGAGGAATACACCTGCTCTTGCCCTGTCTTCTGGTGACAACTCCAGTAAATCCTTCTCATGAAATGATACAGAACCTTCATCAACATCATAGTCTTCCCTGCCTGCCATAACAGATGCCAGCGTACTCTTGCCAGATCCATTGGGACCCATAATGGCATGAACCTCACCTTTGTTTACTTCAAGGTTTATTCCTTTTAATATTTGATTGCCTTCAACAGAGGCTTTTAAGTTTTTTATTTTTAACAT
>JBDLIU010000075.1:0-17317 GCA_039714715.1 Bacteroidota bacterium | reverse complement strand
ATGATAACCTGGCTAATAAAAGGGTGTTTTTCGACTCAGAAGACATATTGAAAACCAATGTATATTCAGGAATTGGTTATACGAGAAGGAATTCATTTTATACCCGGCACCATTTCGATTTAAGATATAGTTATGTCAATATTGCAGACACAATTGCTGCCCTGAACCCGAATTACCTGGGAATTGAGGGTAATAGGCAACAGTTTTTTTCTGCAACCTACACCTTTAATCACGATAAGAGGGACATTGTAGCTTACCCGCTGCAAGGTTATAAATTACAGGCATCAGTTGAAAAAACTGGCATTGGCATTTTTGATGATGTTAATGTATTGAGTTTAAGAGCCCACTACTCGAAATATAAAAAATTGTCTGAAAGATATTTCCTTTCGAATTATGCCTCTGCTTATTTAAGTACCCCAAACAATCAACCTTATTCAGTGTTAAAAGGGATTGGTTTTAGTTCAGATGTTGTAAGGGGGTATGAATTGTATGTAATACATGGACAACATTATTTTGTAAACAAGACTACCCTAAAAAGAGTATTGCTTGCCGGCACTAAAACATTTAAGGATTTTCCACTTCAGCAATTCCGGCATTTTCCATATGCTATCTACCTGAAGTCATACTTTGATGTTGGCTATTCAAGAAATACGGAAAGCTACGAAGGAAACCAATACCTGGCTGATCAGCTTCTTTATGGTGGCGGTTTGGGATTGGACATTGTTACGATGTATGATGTAGTAATCAGATTAGAATATTCTATCAACTCAAAAGCTGAACATGGCTTCTTTTTTCATATAGAAAGTGAATTCTAGGCTCTGATATCAAACGTTTGACGTTTGACATCTGACATCTGACATCTGACATTATTATTCATCCCAATCTGAATAATCCAGGGGTTTTTTCTTCCCTCTTCTATTTACTATGTACCATGTGCCGGTTCTTTTACCTCCCTTGTATGAACCGAGGTATTGTAACCTGCCCTTCTCGGTATAGAACTTCCACTCACCTTCTTCTTTTCCATTTAAATATTGTCCCTCCTGAAGCAGTACACCATTCTTACTGTAATATTTCCATTTCCCATTCGGAGCTCCATATTCATAAAAAAGTATCTTTTTCAACACACCATTTGGGTGAAAGAACATCCATTTCCCATTGTATTGGCCATTTTTATACACACCTTTTTTCTCCGTTACGCCACTTGAATAGTAATAAAAGGCAGAATCTTCAAGGTTGCCTTTCACCCAGATCTCTTCTCCGATTAGGTTTCCTGTGAAATCATAATAGGTTGCTTTGCCATTTAATTCACCCGATATATAGTGTTCAATAGCTTCCAGGGTGCCATCAGGATAGTAAAACACCCATTTCCCGGACTTATTGCCATTTTTAACTAATCCTGTTTGTTTTACCTGTCCATTATCAAAAATCTCCTCAATAACCTGGGAATAAGTATCTAATGATAGCACCAACAAACTAAAAACCAGCAAATGTCTTAGCATATATTAAAATTAATGTATTCAAGGATATTAAACGAAGAGATAGAATTGAAGTTATACATTCTAATTTTATGTAACCTTATTCACATACAACAATGTATTTGAATTTTAGTTTTACGAAATTTTTTAAAAGTAAATGATTATGAGCAAGCAAGTACTGATTTTAGGAGGAGGTTTTGCGGGAGTAGAATCGGCAATATATTTAAGAAAAAAAGGACTGAATGTTACGTTGGTATCTGATCGGGATTACCTGTTTATTTATCCGATATCAATATGGATACCCGTTAGCAAAATGAAGTTTGAGGATGCTACAATCCCTTTGGAGAAGCTCGCTAAAAAACACAAGTTCGAATTAATAATAGATAAGGTTCAGCGTATTTCAGCGAAAGACAACTCTGTTGAGTTGGGTACTCAAAAACTGTCATATGATTACCTTGTAGTGGCATTGGGAGGTGGCAAACTACAACATAAAGGTTCAGAAAACTTTATGTCAATTTGCGGACAGCCGGATCAATCTGTTAAAATGAAAGAGAAGTTTGATACATTGCTGGCAAAGGGCAGTGGTAAGATTGCCATTGGCTACGGTGGTAATCCAAAAGATAAAACCGGTGTGAGAGGAGGCCCTGCATTTGAAATTTTATTTAATTTTTTAGATGTATTAAAGAAAAAGGGGATACGCGATCAGTATGACATAACATTTTTTGCCACTATGAAAGATCTGGGTAAGAGAATGGGGAAGTCCGGATATTCCATGCTGGGCAAAATGTTTGAGAAAGAGGGGATTAATTCACGTACCGGCAAGAAGATAAAAGAATTCCTACCCGACAAAGTGGTTTTTGAGGATGATTCAGTGCTCGAAACTGATTATACCATGTTCATTCCAGGGGGTACGGGTCATCCAATATTAGACAATAGTGATTTGCCATTGTCGGATTCGGGATTTGTAAAAATTGACAATCACAGCCAGGTTGAAGGATTTGAAAATGTATATGCTATAGGTGATGTTGCCAAGGTAGAAGGACCTGATTGGGTAGCAAAACAAGGTCATATCGCTGAGGTGATGGCAAAGAATACGGCTTATAATATAAGTGAACAGATTAAGGGCTCATCGAAGCGTAAGGGGTATTCTGATCATTTGAATATTCTTTGTGTTATGGATACCGGTAATGGTGCAGCTTTCACCTACCGTAAAGATGAGAAGGATTTTATAATTCCACTGCCAATTGTTGGTCACTGGCTTAAGAAGGGCTGGGGGTTCTACTATAAGAATTCTAAATTAAATAGAATTCCAAGAATACCGGGAATGTAATTATTAGTTTCCAGGTAGCTGTTAATTTGTAAATTGCAACATCTTTAAAACAGGTGTTGAAATGAAGAATTATCTTATAATTGGTATTCTTGTGTCAGTGACTTTATCGTGTACACAGGAAAACATGAAAGCCGATCTAATCATTACTAATGCTCAGATCTGGACAGCCAATCCGGATCACCCAAATGCAGAAGCCCTGGCTATCAGTAGTGATAAAATCCTTGCCATTGGGAGCAATAATGAAATTGAATCTTATAAAGGATCAGAAACCAAAGTGGTTGATGCTGAAAATGCTTTTATCACGCCAGGGTTTATCGATTCTCATGTTCATTTTATCACCGGTGGTCAGAATTTAAGCTCAGTTCAGCTAAGAGATGCAGCGACTAAAGATGAGTTTATTTCAAGGATAGCAGTATTTGCTACAACGCAAAAACCAGGCACCTGGCTTATTGGTGGTGATTGGGATCATAAACTCTGGGGAGGAGATTTACCTGAAAAAGAATGGATAGATTCTGTAACCAGTGAAAATCCGATTTTGCTTAACCGTCTGGATGGCCATATGGCATTTGCCAACACACTTGCACTAAAAGAGTTGGAGATTGATGGCCTAACTAAGATAGAATCGGGGGAAGTAGAGTTGAATGACAATGGAGAACCAACAGGGATACTTAAAGAGGATGCATACTATAACCAGTTAGCCAAACTGCCTCCATTCACCGATGAGCAAAACGAAGCATTTGCTAAAACAGCTATGAACTACGTGGCATCCCATGGGGTAACCTCTGTGCATGATGTAAATGGCTTTGCAGATCAGGAAATATTTGAAAAACTTCATAAAAATGGAGACCTGATCACCAGGATATACAGCGCCACTCCACTTTCGATGTGGAAGAAATTAAAGGATAAGATCGATTCTATTGGTAGGGGAGATGAGTGGCTGAAGCGGGGAGGTTTAAAAGGATTTGTTGATGGCTCATTAGGCTCACATACCGCTGCTTTCTTTGATGAGTATTCCGATGCACCGGGAGAAAAAGGTTATTTTGTAAATACTGAAGAGGAATTACACAACTGGATCAAGGGAGGAGATGCAGCTGGATTACAGATCTTTATTCATGCCATTGGTGATAGCGCTATTCATACCTTACTTAACATCTATGAAAGAGTGGCAGATGAAAATGGTCCACATGATCGCAGGTTCAGAATCGAGCACGCACAACATATTGCAGAAGATGATATCCCACGCTTCACCGAACTGGGAGTAATACCGGCCATGCAGCCTTATCATTTAATTGATGATGGTCGCTGGGCTAAAAATGTGATAGGTCAGGACAGGCTGTTTGGCACCTATGCGTTTAAAAGCCTCTTTGAAAATAATACAGATGTGGTGTTCGGCTCCGACTGGTTTGTAGCTCCACCTATACCATTAATGGGCATCTATGCTGCGGTTACACGCAGAACCCTGGATGATAAAAATCCGGACGGATGGGTGCCGGAACAGAAGGTAAGCGTAGAGCAGGCACTGAAAGCCTATACGATTAATGGCGCCTATGCCTCTTTTGATGAAGAAATTAAAGGATCTCTAGAACAGGGTAAGCTGGCAGATTTTGTTATTCTGGATCAAAATCTTTTTACAATAGATCCGGCTACCATCAGGGATGTAAAAGTGCTTAAGACCTATGTTGGTGGTAAATTAGTTTATGAAACAAAGTAATACAGTTTCCATAATCTGGTCGTAGGATATCCTACGACCAGCAAGCATAACTACTTATCTTTTAACGCGAGCATTATACTTGTCCAATATCTTCAAAGTCTCTTTAATAGGTAGAGTCTCCATCGTCCTTCCCTTTTGGCCAACCATGGTCTCTGCCTTAAAAAGTGAATTATAGATGGCCTCCTCAGTGGCTTCCACAACGGCCAGGAATAATGGAGACATCTCATCATTTTTTAACTGGGGAATAACTATTTCTCTACTATTGTTTTTAGTCGGATTAATTAAATAGTCGTTTGTGCTAAAGGCAATGGAATAATCGCCACTGCCATTAGAAGAAAATGACCCTACTTTTCCAAATGCCAGGAATGACCGTTTGGCCAACCTTTCAAGATTTCTGGCAGAGAGCGGTGCATCTGTTGCAATGATAATCATACAGGAGCCGTCCACCACATAAGGTACATCTTCGGCCATATAGAAGTTATCCAATTCTTCTCCAACCGGTGCTCCATTGATTGTTAAGATGCCACCAAAATTAGATTGCACAAGCACTCCAATTGTATAGCCCCCTTTATTTTTTGGCAATACCCTTGATGAGCTGCCTATTCCACCTTTAAAGCCCAGGGCCCTGGTTCCTGTACCTGCACCTACATTACCTTCTTCAACGGCACCACCTTTAGCACTGGTAATAGCTTGAAACACGTGATCAGCTTCTACATGCTGACCACGAATATCATTTAGCCATCCATCGTTGGTTTCGCCTACTACCGGGTTTACTGACCTAACGTTTTCATTCCCTGATTGCACTAAAGTATAATTAACCAGTGATTTGGCCACATCCCATGTGCTTAATGTGTTGGTTAGCGCTATTGGGGTTTCAATATTTCCTAATTCTTTAATCTGGGTAAATCCTACAGCTTTACCAAATCCATTACCTACAAAAACTGCAGCAGGTACTTTCTCCCTAAATAAGTTTCCCTGGTGTGGTTTAACAACCGTAACGCCTGTTCTGATAGAATCACCTTCTATCAAAGTTGAATGTCCAACAGTTACACCTTCAACATCTGTGATGGCATTGAATTTCCCGGGAGTAAGTATTCCGGGTTCAATTCCATAATCCCTGGCACGGCCACGATCTTGTGCATAAGAAGAGAGAGAAAAGGTTAGTAGAATTATGGTTAAAAGCCTTGTCAAAATCATTTATTTAATATTGAAAGGGGCAACGCCCCGTCATGTTATAGCTCAGGATGGAGTAGAACGAAGTCCTGAGATTAATAGAGTAAAAATAACATAAACCCTGCAAGGGTGACATATTCTACTTAGATTATGATTTAACTATTAAATGGGTTTTAAGTTTTGTAGAATCATAATGCCTTATCAGGCTTCTTGCAAGGGCTATAGAAGGATCAATCAACGGAACTCCACTTATTTCCATTTCAGGAACAGCCAGGGCTATTTCTGTGCATCCCTTGATTATCAATTCTGCTCCTTTTTCCTTTAAAAGTTCTATAGAGTCTAGTAAATCCTGCCTTGCTCGTGCAGTAACCGGATTCGATTTTGCCTTGATCCCATACTCCTGGTCATAAATGGATGGATGTACTACCTTTTCCTGGTAATCAAAAAGTGGGATAACAGGATTTAATCCCGCTTCCTTTAATGGATCAGAATAGATGCCAAACTTATAAGTACCGGTGGTAGAAAGAACACCGATATTCTTAAACTGCGGATAATCATTTATGATGGTTTGGATGGTTTCTTTAGCCAGGCTTAAAAGTTCTAATGGTGAGTTATTCTCCTCGAGCACCCTGATGGTTTCAGAAAATATTTCATGTGCATGGGCAGTATTGCATGGTATCCCTGCCACTGTAGCACCTGCCTTTTCTAATCTTAACAATACATTGGCAATTGCCACTCCCGGGTTATCTTTCACATACCCTAATAAATATTCAGTCCTGTCGAGAATGGTTTCTGAATGGGAAATCATGATAACCGGCAGGTGATCCTGATCTGTGTTAGCAAGTGTATTGTCAAAGACATTTTTTGCCAGATCAAGCCCTGCGTATGGGCCCACTCCACCAACGATACCTATCATTTTATCAGTTTTTTTGCTTAATTCCTAAATCTAAGCATTCCCTGGTTTATAATCACTTCAAAAAAAGCTTAGTTTTGCCATTTAATTAAAATTAGTTTTACTCGATGTCGATCCCTAAGAAATATGATCCAAAAGCCATTGAAGGTAAATGGTATAAAGAATGGATGGATCATGGTTTTTTTCATTCAGAACCAAATCCTGATAAAGAACCTTACACAATTGTAATTCCACCACCCAATGTAACCGGTATATTGCATATGGGGCATATGCTTAATAATACCATTCAGGATGTGCTTATTCGAAAAGCAAGAATGGAAGGCAAAGAGGCTTGCTGGATACCGGGCACAGATCATGCCTCTATTGCAACAGAAGCAAAAGTGGTTGACAGGCTACGTAAAAAAGGTATTACCAAGGCAGACCTGACTCGTGATGAGTTCCTCAATTATGCCTATGAATGGAAAGATGAGTATGGCGGAATCATCCTTAAGCAATTGCAGAAGCTGGGTGCCAGCTGTGATTGGGACAGGGAGTTTTTTACCATGGGTGAAAAGAACAATGTAGCTGTTGCCAAAGTGTTTGTTTCACTTTACAACAAGGGTTACCTGTACCGCGACCTTAAAATGGTTAACTGGGATCCTGCAGCCAAAACAACATTGTCTAATGAAGAGGTAATCTACAAAGAGGTTGATTCGGCTCTCTATTATGTAAAATACAAGATTGTTGATGCCGATGACTATGTAACTATTGCTACTACCAGGCCCGAAACCATTTTAGGAGATACAGCCATATGCGTTCATCCTGATGACGACCGTTTTAAGCATCTGGTTGGGAAGAAGGTAATTGTCCCCATGGTAAATCGAGAGATACCTGTTATCGCTGATGAATATGTAGATAGGGAGTTTGGTACAGGATGTTTAAAAATCACCCCAGCTCATGATGCCAATGACTATGAGATTGGTCAGAAGCATAACCTGGAGGTAATTGATATCCTGAATGATGATGCTACACTTTCTGCAGCAGCACAATGTTATGTAGGTATTGATAGAGAAGAAGCACGCAGATTAGTTATAGACGACCTCAAAGACCTTAACCAGTTGTTGAAAACAGAAAGCCTTCAGAATAAGGTTGGGTACTCTGAACGTAATCCGGATACGGTTGTAGAGCCAAAGTTATCTCTTCAATGGTTTGTGGATATGCAGAAGATAGTAGGGCCGGCTTTGGAGAATGTGATAAACGATAATATTGAGTTCTTCCCACCCAAGTTTAAAAACCTTTACCGTAACTGGCTTGAAAATATTAAAGACTGGCCAATATCCCGACAACTTTGGTGGGGACAGCAAATACCCGCCTGGTATTATGGTGATGGAGGTGTAACAGTGGCAGAGACCAAAGAGGAAGCATTGTTAATTGCTCAAAAAGAAAATCCTGACCTCACCCTGGATGATTTAAGGCAAGACGAAGATGTGGTAGATACCTGGTTTAGCAGTTGGTTGTTACCTGTTACTGTATTTGATGGCTTTGAGAATCCGGAGAGTGAAGAAATGAAATATTATTATCCAACAACTGTTTTGGTTACAGGTTGGGATATTATTTTCTTCTGGGTAGCTCGAATGATCATTGCCGGATACGAGTGGGCAGGGGAGATGCCATTTAAGAAAGTTTACTTCACAGGGATGGTTCGCGATTTACAGCGAAGAAAGATGTCCAAGTCGCTGGGTAATTCACCCGATGCGCTAAAACTTATTGATGATTATGGTGCAGATGGTGTACGAGTGGGCATGTTGTTAAGTGCAGCTGCCGGCAACGATTTGCTTTTTGATGAAAAACTCTGCGAGCAGGGTAGAAACTTTTCTAACAAGATATGGAATGCATTCCGACTGGTAGATGGCTGGCAAGTGGATGATTCATTGGAATCATCGAACAAAGTAGCTGTCGACTGGTTTGGCTCCAAATACAATGCAGCGCTGGCAGAGATTGAAGACCATTTTACTAAGTTCAGGATTTCAGATGCCCTGATGACTACCTACAAACTGGTGTGGAATGACTTCTGCTCTCAATACCTGGAAATGGTTAAGCCTGAGTTTGGTAAACCCATTGATAAGGCAACTTATGAAATTACCAGGGATTACTTCGAGAAGGTTTTAAAAATACTGCACCCATTTATGCCATTTATATCTGAAGAAATCTGGCATGCATTTAAAAACAGGGCTAAAGAGGATTACCTGATTATTGCCTCATGGCCAGAAACAGGAGAATCGGATCCAAGCATTCTGGAAGAAGCGGATTTGGCGCTGGAGATTATCAGGCAAATACGAAACCTGAGAAATGATAAGCAGATTTCGCCTAAAACTGCCCTTGCTTTACAAATAAGAACAAAATCACAGGGAAAATTTGAGCGTTTTATCCCGATTGTGCAAAAGATATCAAACCTGTCGGGTATAGAGATGGTTAGTGAAAAACCAACCAATGCAGGTGGGTTTGTTATAAAAGGTGATGAATTCTTTATTCCATTCGAAGAAGAGGTAGATGTTGAGAAGGAAAAGGAGAAGTTGCAAAAAGAGTTGGACTACACTCAGGGCTTTTTCAACTCGGTTCAGAAAAAATTAAGCAACGAAAAATTTGTGAACAATGCACCGGAGCAGGTGGTGGCCAACGAACGAAAAAAGATGGCAGATGCCGAGTCAAAAATCAGGGCTCTGGAAGAGCAATTAGCGGCATTATAATTACCTTATTATTAGTCTTCTATTGACGATGTTTTTATAACCGGCAATAGCTATGTTGTAACATCATTCGGGTTGTTTAGAGCATGTTTTATCACTGATATTAATGACCTATATCAGTAAAATTTGTACAATTTTTCAAAAATACGTTTATTTATATTTATTCTAAATAATGATCTTTTGTATTAAAAACCTGATTACCAATCGAATAGAATCGCAATGGTGATTTTTGTCACATAAAAATGTAATTAAATAGATGAATCAATTGCTTTGTAAAAAGTAGGCTGAGATTGTAGATTTGTAGCTCTCAAAAATGTAGTAATAAATTAATCTACTTGAACCTAACTATGTTGCCTAAGCTTAATCTCAATAAGATAGCACTCTTGTTTGCTATCTTGATAACTCCGCTTATAATTTCTGCAACCCAGAATGCATTTGCTCAAGCAGCTGATATTCCAACTGATGCTGAGTCAATTTCAGCCGGAGAAAATCTATTTAAACAGAACTGTACAGTATGTCATGCTGTTGAGACAAAAGTACTTGGTCCGGCTCTGAAAAATGTATATGATCGAAGGGAGCTACCCTGGATTTATGCATTTGTAAGGAACTCGACACAGATGATTGCCGATGGTGATGAACAGGCTGTAGCAGTCTTTGAGGAGAATCTTAAAATTCCTATGACTCCGTTTGATTTCCTGTCAGATCAGGACATCATGTCGATTCTTGCTTATATCAAAGATCAAACTGATAATCCTCCGGTTGTTGAAACAGCACCAACAGCAGCAACTGTAACACCAGCTTCTCAAGCTAAAGAATTACCAACTAAATATATTAATGCAATATTAATAGGAGGTATTATCCTTCTGGTATTGCTTTTGATTGTACTATTTATGATGGTATCAACACTCGCCAAATACATCGGCCAGCGTAATGATATTTCAGAAGAAGATAAAGCATATGTAGAGAAACGCAATCCAATGGAGATGATCCGCAATAAGGCCTTTATTGGTATTGTTGTTGGTATACTCACCGCTGTAATTGCTAAAGAAACGATAGACACCCTGTATCATATAGGTGTTCAGCAAGGCTATGCTCCTAAACAACCTATTGCTTATTCGCATAAGGTTCATGCCGGTGACTACCAAATAGATTGTAACTATTGCCATACAGGTGTTACCAAATCAAAAAATGCTAACATCCCTTCGCCAAATATTTGCTTGAATTGCCATAGCTCTATCACAACAGGAACCAACACAGGTACTACAGAAATAGATAAAATATTTGCAGCAGTAGAAAATAACGAACCTATTGAATGGGTGCGTGTACATAACCTGCCGGATTTAGCGTATTTCAATCATGCTCAGCACGTAGCAGTGGGTAAGCTTGAATGTGAGGAATGCCATGGTCTTATTGAAGAAATGGAAGTGGTAAGACAATATGCCGATCTTACTATGGGATGGTGTGTTAACTGTCACCGTGACACTGAACTAAATACTAAGGGCAATGCTTATTACGATAGATTAGTTGAACTTCATGAAAATGAAACTGATGAACCATTTACCGTTGAAGCGAACGGAGGCCTCGATTGCGCCAAATGCCACTATTAAAATTGATAATTCTCTGAGTTATATATAAACATGAAAGAAACTAAAAAAATATACTGGAAAGGTCTTGAGCAGCTCAGCAACGACCCGGAATATGTTAAGCATGCTGACAAGGAATTTCCTGAGTATTTACCAGTTAATGGTGAAGATGCTCCTGGTGGTAATTCATCCAGGAGGGACTTTCTCAAACTTATGGGATTTGGTGTAGCAGCAGCAACACTGGCTTCTTGCGAGGCTCCCATAAGAAATGCTATCCCATATGTAAATAAACCTGAAGATATTGATCCCGGTGTTCCTAACTACTATGCATCAACATTTTGGAATGGGAATCAGTATGCCAGTGTGGTAGTTAAAACAAGAGAAGGGCGTCCTATCAAAATCGAAGGGAATTCTCTTTCTGGTATTACAGGAGAAGGAACCACTGCACAGGTTGATGGATCCATACTTTCATTATATGACAAGGAGAGGCTGGCAGGACCGGAGAAAGAAGGTGATAAAGTATCATGGGAAGATATTGATAAGGCAGCTACTGCCGCTTTTGAATCTGCTTCGGCAGCCGGAAAGAAGATTGTGCTGGTAAGTAATACAATCATCAGTCCTTCATTTCAGAAGGCAATAGAGGAGTTCAAGACAAAATACCCGGCAGCTGAGCTGGTACAGTACGATTCCCAGACAGCTTATGGTATGGTAACAGCCAACGAAGCAGCCTTCGGAATAAAAGGAATACCTTCCTACCATTTCGATAAAGCGAAAGTGATTGTAAGCTTTGATGCTGATTTTCTTGGTACATGGCTTGATCCTCTGGAAAATACTAAAGGTTATAGCAAGACCAGAAAGCTTGATCCTAATAAAAAGGAAATGTCGAGACATTACCAGTTTGAGTCTAACCTATCATTAACTGGTGCAAATGCTGATTATAGAACACCTGTTAAACCATCTCAGCTAGGACCATCTGTGGCTGCTTTATATAATGCCGTGGCTTCTGCTACAGGTAATGAAACAGTTTCTGGCGGTGCCGATGTTGCTAACCTCAAAAAGGCAGCATTAGATCTGGTAAAAGCAGGTAAAAACGCTTTGGTAGTTTCAGGATCGAATGATCCGGCTATTCAGACACTGATTACAGGAATTAATAAAATGCTGGGCAGCTATGGAACAACTTTATGTTTCAAGAGAGCGCCTAAATACAGAATGGGAGATGAGGCTGGTTTCTCACAATTTATGAGTGATGCAGCTTCTGGTAATGTAGGTGCAGCAGTTATGCTTAACTGTAACCCTGTTTATAACCATCCACAAGGTGCAAAACTGGCTGAAGCCTTGAAGAATGTTGAATTCACTCTTTCAACATCCGACAGAAAAGACGAAACAGCTTCTGCAACTACTTATGTGGCTCCAACAAACCATTCCCTTGAGTCATGGGGTGATGCAGAACCTAAGAATGGAATATTTAGCTTACAACAACCTACAATTAACAAGTTGTTTGATACCCGTCAGCAGGAAGAAAGTGTTTTAACCTGGGCAGGTAACACAACTGATTATTTCACTTATGTGAAAAACAACTGGCAGGAAAAGTTTGGTGAAGGTAAAACGGAACTTGATTACCAGACTTTCTGGGATAAATGCCTGCAGGATGGTGTTTACCAGGCAGAAGAAGAGCCGCATACAATGGAAATGAACATTGATGCCGCATCAGCTGCCTCTTCAATAGCTTCAAATTACAAAGGCTCAGGAGTTGAGCTCACCTTGTATTATAAGGTAGCTGTTGGCGATGGTAGCCAGGCCAACAACCCCTGGTTACACGAAACACCGGACCCAATAACAAAAGCTACCTGGGATAACTACCTGACCATTTCTATTACTGATGCAAAAGATTGGGGCATCACTGAATTTGAAGGTGAAGCTAATATGGTTAACCTTAAAGTAAATGGTAAAGAATACAATAACTTACCTGTAGTTATTCAGCCAGGCCAGGCAAAAGGCACTGTAGGTCTTGCACTGGGTTATGGTCGTACCGCAGCCGGTCGTGTGGGTAACAACCTGGGTGTTGATGCAACAGCGCTGATCACATCACTTAATGGTACGCAGTCTAACTACATTTTCTCTGGAGTAAATGTAGAAGCCACTGCTGAGAAATACCAGGTTGCCAAAACCCAGACACACCAGACATACATGGATCGTGGTAATGTTATTCAGGAAGCATTACTCCCTGAATACAAGAAAGATTCATCAGCAGGAAGGATTCATCCTCATATTGCTACATGGCAGGATAAGGAAGATGGTAAAGTTGCGCCAGGTGAAATTTCACTATGGAAAGGACATAAATATAAAGACCACCATTGGGGGTTAGCTATTGACATGAACGCTTGTACAGGCTGTTCAGCATGTCATGTAGCTTGTGTTGCTGAAAATAACATTCCTGTAGTGGGTCGCGATGAAGTGATCAATCGAAGAGATATGCACTGGATGCGTATCGATAGATACTATAGCAGCAACCAGGAAGGTGTTGATGCTGCTGAAGGAATTATAGATGAATTAAAGGCACTTGAACAGGCTGCCGATAATCCTGAAGTCACCTTCCAGCCTATGATGTGTCAGCATTGTAATAATGCTGGTTGTGAAACGGTTTGTCCGGTGGCAGCAACAACGCATTCTACAGAAGGTCTTAACCAGATGGTATATAACCGTTGTATAGGAACAAGATATTGTGCGAACAACTGTCCTTACAAGGTTCGTAGGTTTAACTGGTTTAAGTACCACGATAATACCCAGTTTGATAAGAACCTGTCCATGAATAATGATTTGGGTAAGATGGTTCTTAATCCTGATGTTACCGTACGTTCAAGAGGGGTAATGGAAAAATGTACCCTTTGTGTTCAGAGAATTCAGGATGGTAAGCTGAAAGCCAAGAAAGAAGGCAGACCAACTCAGGATGGTGATATCAATCCTGCTTGCGCTGCTGCTTGTGCTGCAGATGCAATCGTGTTTGGTGATATGAATGATCCTAAAACTGAACTTTCTAAGTTGCTGAAAATAAAAGATCTTGAAGGAGATTACGGTATTGATAAGCAGATTGGTGAAGAAAGAGCTTATACCGTATTGGAGGAAGTTGGCGCCAAGCCTAACGTGCTCTATCTGACGAAGATCAGAAATAAAGATAAAGAAGATAATAACGCTTAAAACTAACATATAAATATGCACGTCACTTCACAAATTCGTGAACCGCTTATTACCGGAGGCAAAACCATGGCCCAGGTATCTGACGATATTTGTCGTCAGGTTGAAGGTAAGCCTTCAAAATCTTGGATAGTAGCCTTTACGCTATCAGTAGGGTTACTTACTGTTGGGGCAGTCTCGGTAGGCGTATTACTCTGGGAAGGAGTAGGAGTTTGGGGCCTTAATAAAACCGTAGGCTGGGCCTGGGACATCACCAACTTCGTATGGTGGGTTGGTATAGGTCACGCAGGAACTCTTATTTCAGCAGTTTTATTGCTTTTCCGTCAGAAATGGAGAATGAGTATTAACCGGGCTGCAGAAGCTATGACCATCTTTGCCGTAATCTGTGCATTGATGTTCCCTGGTTTCCACATGGGTCGTCTGTGGTTAGGTTTTTACTGGGCATTGCCACTACCTAACACATTTGGATCTTTATGGGTAAACTTTAACTCTCCGCTTCTCTGGGACGTATTTGCCATCTCAACTTATTTCTCAGTATCGTTAGTATTCTGGTATGTGGGTCTTGTACCTGACTTCGCAACCATCCGTGATCGTGCATCTAATAAGGTTTCTAAAGCGATCTATGGAGGTCTTAGCCTGGGATGGATCGGTGGCGCAAAAGACTGGATGCGTTATGAGTCTGTATCGCTAATCCTTGCCGGTTTGGCAACACCACTGGTACTTTCAGTACACACTATTGTATCGATGGACTTTGCCACATCAGTAATTCCAGGATGGCATACAACAATCTTCCCGCCATACTTTGTGGCAGGAGCGATCTTTTCAGGATTTGCTATGGTGCTTACCTTATTATTAATCACAAGAAAGGTGTTCCATTTAGAAGATTACATTACAATTCAACATATTGAAATGATGAACATTATCATCATTGTTACAGGTTCAATAGTAGGAACAGCCTATATCACAGAATTCTTTATTGCCTGGTACTCTGGTGTGCCAGCTGAACAATATGCGTTCATTAACAGGGCTACAGGTCCTTACTGGTGGGCTTATGTAACTATGATGACAGCCAACGTGGTGTCGCCACAGGTTTTCTGGATTAAGAAGATCAGAACAAGTCTCGTGGCAACTTTCATTTTGTCAATCATTGTAAACATTGGAATGTGGTTCGAGCGATTTGTAATCGTAGTAACTTCAATACACAGGGATTATGTACCATCGAGCTGGGCAATGTTCTACCCTACAAAGCACGATGTGGGCATGTACTTGTTTAGCTTTGGGTTCTTCCTTACAGCATATTTGCTGTTCTCTAAATTCTTCCCGGTTATTAATGTGGCCGAGGTTAAGAGTATTTTAAATTCTGACGGTGAAAAAATAGACTAATTATGAGCGAAAAAAGATTTTTAGTAGGCATATTCAGTCACGAAGATCCTGTAAAAGAAGCAGTGAAGTCTTTGCGAAATGACGGTGTAAAGATTCAGGAAGTCTATTCACCCTATGCCATTCACGGATTGGAAGACTTGCTTGGATATAAAAGAAGCAGGTTGCCGAAAGCTTCATTCCTCTTTGGAATGACCGGAACATCCCTTGCCCTGTTTACACTATTTTGGATGATGGGTTACGATTGGCCGATGATTATTGGAGGAAAGAATTTTGCCTCTCTTCCTCCATTCATTCCTGTAACATTCGAATTTACAGTACTATTAGCAGCATTTGGAATGGTGTTTACTTTCTTTATTGCCAGCAACCTTAAACCATGGGCTAAGCCAAGAATATACGATATCAGAATTACACTGGACAAATTCGCCATTGCCATTGATCTTGATAAGAATACAAAAGATCGGGGTGAAATTGATACTCTTCTAAAAGGCCTGGGTGCCGAAGAGGTAAACGAAAAGAACTTTAAGCATTAAAGAGTTTATATAATGAACTTAAGAAATATATCTACAGCAATCATTTTAGGTGGTACCATTATCCTGGCCGGGTGCCGGGCAGGTGGTGATAATCAAGGAACTGAATTTGCACCAAACATGTATCATTCAGTAGCATACGAACCGCTTAAACAAATTAAGAATAAGGATGCAGGTATGTGGGTGAATTCCTCTGAGGATGAAGTAGGGGAGTATTATAGCTCAAATCCTAATAACCCTTATGAAATGAATATGCTTGAACCGGTGGCTAATACCGTAAAAAGGGGCGAATATTTGCCTTATCGTATTCATAAAGACAGCCTGGCATTGGCTGCAAGGATTATGATTAATCCCCTTGATTCATCAGATGCAGTGATTGCTGAAGGAAAAAGATTATATGCAATATTCTGTACGCACTGTCATGGTGCGGATGGTACTACGCCAGGTTTGGTAGGTGAAAAATATGTAGGAGTTCCTTCATTTAAGTCGCCTGCCCTGGTAAATATTACCCAGGGGCACATTTTCCATGTGTTATCCAAAGGCAAGGGAAGAATGCCTACACATGCTTCTCAATTGAATCAGGAAGAAAGATGGCAGTTAGCCCGATATGTACAAGTTTTACAGAACAAATAAATCAGCCTAACCAAAGATGACAACATTTGACGAAAAATATACATTTACCTCCAAAGCCAAGCGCAATATATTAATTGTGTTGGTAGTTGGAGTGGTACTCCTGGCTGCAGGAATATTTATGAATATGGCTGATACAGATCATGCAGATGATCATGCCATGGCAGTGGCCACTGAACAGTTATTAGCCAGCACAGATGCTTCTGCCTCTGCAGCTGAAGAAGGACACCATGAAACAGCCACCTGGCTAAAAAGACTATATACTGACCTGTGGATTAACAACATGTTCTTTGTAGGACTGGGTGTTATTGGCGTGTTCTTTTTTGCTATTCAGTATGCTTCGCAATCTATGTGGTCTACAGGAATGCTTCGTGTATCAATGGCTATTGGTAACTGGTTGCCTTATGCTTTTGTGCTGATAATAGGAGTATTCTTTATAGCACAGCACGATCTTTTCCACTGGACTCATGCGTATTTGTATAATGAATTTTTAGAAGATGGTGTTACTAGAAACTCACAGTATGATCCTATAATAGATGGAAAAAAAGCTTACCTCAACCTGCCTTTCTATATTGGCAGAATGGTTGTGTACATGGCAGGATGGTATCTTTTCTTCTTATACATGAAGAAAAACGCTCTGGCAGAAGACCTTGAAGGTGGTGTTCAGCGATGGAAAA
>JBDLIU010000074.1:0-17376 GCA_039714715.1 Bacteroidota bacterium | reverse complement strand
CTCTTCAAAATATGGAGCCTTATCAGAAATTACACTGGCATAGACAGAATCATCTTCTGATGCAATCATTTCTTCCTTTAAACCCCTTAGCTCTTCTCTGTACGATAAAGAATCTTCAGGTGAAGATACAATTGAGAAGGTCACATATTTTACTGACCTGGCCCAGTTTACTTTATAGTCATCCGAATGTTCTGATATATATTTTTTAAGTTCAGAATCTGTAACCTCTATAGAAGAATCCGGAACAGCATAAAATGGTACATGCAGGTATTTAGCCTCTGCAATAGCAGTTTGGGTCTGGTATTCTCTTTCTGCTTCCTGTTTTGAAGCAATACTTGTTTTTACCAACAGGTTATCATACTTGATTCTAAGTCTGCCAGGAATCAGGTTTCTTTCAAAATCAGCCCACTGTGCTCTTCCTTCACGTGTTTGATTTAGTTGAGCGATTGTTTGAACAAGGCGCTCTTTATCAAACTGACCCGTTTGAGGATTCATAAAAATCTGTTGAATATCAGGGCTGATATTCTTACCCTGAACCATGTCAAACAGTTCTTCATCCCCAACTACTACACCTGCTTCTTCAAATATTTTTGTGAATGCTTTTTCTACTATCAGATATTGCCACGCCTGATCTCTCAAAGAGCGCTCTTCCATTTCTCCCGGGCTGCGACCAAATTGGTTACGATAGTTGATCTTCATTGTCTCGACCAGCTTGTTGTATTCTTCAATATCAACATCATCTCCCGCTATCTCTCCTACTGTCCTGTCATCCCCTCTAAGAAAAATAGAATTCTGTCCTCCCAATAAATCAGTAAGCACAAATGACAAAATGGCTATTGAAATCATTCCAACTACAACTTTGCCCATTTTGTTCCTAAGTGTATTCATTAATGCCATATCAGCAATATTTTTATGTTATGCTAAGCCATTCTCGCAGCGACTCTTTCACACTAAATCTTATTCCGCAGTCTGACTTTCTAAAATGCGTAATTATTTAAAGACCGCAAAAATAGACACTTATAGCTAAACCAAAAAGTGTCATCGGACATTTTTATCAGTGGTATAGAATGAAGTAATTGAAGTGCTTAATATTACTTTGCCTGGCAGGCAATATTAAAAGACTACTTTTTTTATTATTCCTAATTGACTCAGGGTCCAATTCTTAATTCGACAGACTTGATCCGGTTATCTTCAATAGACATGATATTGATACTATAATCGTCTATTTTTACTGTTTCACCCACTTTCGGAATATTCTCAGTAATTGACAGTATCAATCCCCCCAAGGTTTCATATTCCCCTTCTGTCAATTGCCAGTTATAGCGTTCGTTAAGGTAATCAATCTCCAGCCTTGCACTCAGATGGTATGTTTTACTATCAATCTTTTCTTCCAACAGTTGCTCTGTATCATGCTCATCTTCGATCTCCCCAATTATTTCTTCTATGATATCTTCTATGCTAATCAATCCCGAAGTACCCCCATATTCGTCTACAACTACAGCAATGCTTCGCCCCTCAGAGATAAACTTCATCATCAAATCACGAGCACTCATGCTTTCAGGCACCAACATAATGTCCTTTATAATAGTATTGATGTCAGTTGGCTTCTTAAATAACTTTAATGCATAACAATAACCTATTATATCATCAATCGTCTCATTATAAACCAGGATCTTAGAATGGCCACTTTCAACAAATGCTGATTTCAGGTCATTAATATTATCTTCTGTGATATCTATAGCTGTTATCTCGGTCCTGGGAATCATACAGTCCCGAACCTTCAGGGATTTAAATTCCAAGGCATTCGAAAATATTTGTTCATCAATATCAACTATAGCTTCACCTAATTTATCCTCTTCTTTCTTGGTCTTGGAAATACGCTTGATATAATTATTGAGATCTGTTAGCCCATAGACTGGTTTAGAGTTGTCATATTTTAATTTCAGAAGCTTAACAATTACCAGCCTGGAGAGTCCGGTAATTAATAAAGTAGCCAGGTAAAGCACATAATACATGATCTGCATTGGTATGGCTAATGCCCGAAGTACTTTATTAGGATTTATTATAAACAAACTTTTAGGCAAAAACTCTGCTGTTATTAATACCAGCAATGTTGCGATAACAGTTTGTTCAATCAGCAGAACAATAGGGCCACTTAAGGCTGCTGGTGTTGCCTCTTCCAATATGGGCACCAGTAACCTGGCCATAAAAATACCATAAAGCACCAGGGCAATATTGTTTCCGATAAGGGTTGTGCTTAAAAATTTATCCTGGTTGTGAACAAAGCCGGAAAGTATTTTACTAATGATGTTTTTGTCCTTGGCCTGTACTTCAATTTGAAGCTTGTTTGCAGAAATAAAAGCTATTTCGATGCCTGAAAAAAAGGCTGAAAAAAGTAAGGTAATAACGATAATATAAACATCAGTGCTCTCAACCATGTCGATCCATATACCGTTTGGCACGCCTGTTTAATTTTGGCTGACTGTCTTCTTGTTTTTTCTTTGCTCTTCTTACCTGATGATACAAAATCAATGAAATTGAAATCATATAAATCCAGTAAGACTCACCAAACCCATTCGTTACAGTTTGGTGAATAGCTACAATGAGTGCAACAATACTTAATGATAGAATAACAATATCTATCCGTTTTCTATTAGAGGTCGTCTGATCCTTCTTCATCTTCAATTACAAATATACCTTCCGGATGTTTAAGTGACCAGGAAGAAAAGTCTTGTTTTGCATCTAATCCTGTTCCTGTAATAATTTCTTCCGGAGTTTCAATTTTAACAAATTTTTCTGTACTTACATCACCGGTTTGAGGGTCCCAAAACAGTTCTTCTGTTTTTAATGTTTCTTCATTTTTCATATTACGAATAATAACATTACCCTGTGCTTTCCATATTTTCTTCTCTTTTGTATAGTAGGCGTAATCAGCCTCCAGTGTAGCTGATTTTGCTCCATCCTTTTCAAAAAATGTAATAAATAAGCCATCGGGAGCCTCCCTGTCTTCATTCTGAAAGTTGAGCACTTGTTTAGCGATAATTTTAGCTTTCAGCCTGCCCGAATCTGAATGGACTATCTCCGCATCATTAATTGTACGCAGTGGACCACTATATAGAGTTTTTTCTGCATCCTCGCTCAACTGTTCATCACAAGAGAATGTTATAAATACTAAAACAAAAAAAAGTGGCCAATGCAAATAATCACCAGCCACTTTTGCGATATAGTTCATTTTTACCTAGTCTCTGGACATTATAACAACCGATACGTTTATCCAACATCCTACTTTGGCTGATTGTCCGTCTTCATAGTTATCACTAGTAAATATTTCTTCTGTTGAAGGGAATTGTGCTTTGGCACTATTCATTTTCTCAACATCTCCCGCTCTCTTATACATCTCGTAAGCCGCAATAAATACCAACCTGTCCTCAACCTTATCCTTTAACTGCTTGCACTGCACATTACTATGGTAGTAAAGATCACCAATCAATGCCCAGGGCTCTTTGTTAGCAGGATCAGCAGCAATAGCTTTTCTATAATTTGCACGAGCCATAGGTTTATTGTTTCTCTTAGCATCAAGCTTACCCATCGATATAAATATATCTGCCTTCTCAGATCCGTCTTCTGTGTATTGAAGTGCTTCTTTATAATATGAATCTGCACAACCAAAGTTACTAGCTGCAGCACATCGGTTACCAATTATCTTGGCAAGACCATAAGTAGGCTCCAACTTCTGCAATTGTTTGGCAACATCATCAAACAACTCAGACTTTGTACACTTACCAGTCAGCATAAAACTAAACATACGCTTTACAAAACTGATATCTTCAGGATTTTCCCTGAATTTAGGCCCCATTGTGTTCTTTATAAAGTCACAATTAATATCAACGATCTCAGTAAGAATCTTAAGTACATATTCATTTTGAGTATCAATTTTCTTAGTACTCTTGCCTTCTGACTTTAAAGTTTTCACCTTTTTCTCAATTACTGTTGAGATAACATCATAACGCTCAAGTATCTGGTCATCGGTAAGATTTTTCTTAGCCAGTTTATTAACTTTAATTACATTCATATAAGCTAATAGATTTTGATCCATTACTTTCTCTCCTGATATTTCATATGTTCTATCAAATATCTCCAGCAACCATTCGGATTTGCTATAATCTTTAATGTAGTATTTATATGCCTTAAAAACCTTTCGGTTCATTACGTTAATACTGTCGTTGAAATACTTCATACGCATATCGTACATCAGCAATAATGAATCAACGTATACTATTTTTTGAGCGGCATCTTTTTCAGTTTTAGCCAGGTTATCATAAATCTTGGCGCCATTCACATATAGTGATTTATTCAAGTCAGGAGCTGTATTGATTAACCACTGCAATGGTGGTACTGCAGCTTTGTAATTTCCCATTTTTACATAATCAGTATATAGCACATTTTTTTCCTCAGCTTGTGGTTTCAATGTGTCAGGCCAGTTCCATCCCGGTTGTGCGATTAAAGTAAACGATGCCAATATCAATAATGACAATGTAGTTACAACCTTTTTCATTTTCATCTTCTTTTAATTAAACTTAGGTCTAAGGAACCACCTGTTATCATTAAAGCTGGCCCCAAAATAAACCTTAAAAAAATCTTCTTTCACTAAATTATTTTCCGTAGTACCTCTACTGCCTATCATTACTCCAAAATCAAGGCTCGAAAATCGAGCTACTGGTAATGTCCATCCAAAATTAATGCCAAATTCTGAAATTTGCTTATTTTCAAGCAAATAAGGTTTTTCTTCAAACGTAAATCCGGCTCTGAAAGTTATTCGTTTAAAGTAGCTCTTTACGTCAAAGGCATCAGGAGTATATTCTCCTCCAAATATATATTTCTTACTTTCAGTAAAATTTTGAACGAATGTACTGTTATTTGAATTCAATCCAGACCAATCCTGCATTTTATAATCAAAGCCCAGCATCCATTTTTGTGGTTTCCCAAATGAAATTCCTCCTCCAACTGTAGTAGGTATCCCTACTTTATTAGGTTCATTATTGACTATGGTATCTGCAAAAACTACTTGATTAGTAAGCGTACGTTGCTCAATTCTGACAAATTGCTTTCCATCAATCGCTGTTGGAATCTCATAGATAAACCCTAAGCCTAACTGGTATTCACCAATTTTTTGCTTATAAGCAACACCAGTTCCAAAGAGAAACCCGCCAACAGATTGGCGCTGAAGATAATTGGCTATGTAATGGGGATAATCTGCACTGGTAAGCGATGATGACTCTTTTTGATAACTGCTAAATAAATATGAGGCTTTAACACCCAGCGACAAGCCCTTATATACAACACCTCCCACCGCAATATGAAATGATGAAATACCCCCTTTACCTTGATTTAATATAACCACCTGTTCATCAAGAGAGCCCTCTAATTCATAATCATATGTAAAGGCATAGTTCATTGAAGTAAAAGGCTGTAATCCCAGAGAAAATGACATTTTATCCCGAATCAAAGGGAACGCCATCGCGATATGGTTTAGATTACCAGTACCAGCAGTTGTCGACTCAAATCCTTCTTGGCTAATGTTTTTTGTTTCAGCCAATACTCCGGCTGAAAATAGTGCTATACGTTGATTATAAAGGAGTGCAGGATTGGTGTTATTCAAATACCAATAAGAGCTATTTGATATTCCTAACCCTCCCATACCCATTGCTGCAGGAACAGCTGGATCTATATAATCTCCTATGCCTAATATCGAATAGGTTGAATAGGTTGATTGTGCCATAGAATTATGGCTCCACAACACAATTATTATTAAGTAAATAAATACCAGCTTCTTAATCACGATTTCTTTTGCTTATTAGTTTTTAACCTCTCCGTCAGGATTGAAAGCACAAAAATGTTGAATTCAATCATTTAATCAAAGGAATTTCTTATCGATGCGCTATTTAGATTAACATCTTACCTCTGTAACGCTGTAGAAGTCGATTTATTTACTAAAAATATTTAGTTCTGCCCAAAAATCAATAAAATGACTTTATTGCATAAATAGAGGACATATAAAGTATTTTATGTCCGTCTTTTTTGATATATTTTTTGCGAAATGTCCTAAATAGCAACATAAATATTTTTTCTTTTTTATTAAAAGTGACTAAGTATTGAATTACATTTGGAGGCTTCCGCTAATTTTTTGTTGTAACGCACTGGTTTTTTCAACTAGATTAATGAGTACATTGAAAAGGTATATGCAGTATTTTCTCAAATTTTTGCTGGTGATGGCTTTAGGGCTTTCGTTAGGCAATTTTACTGCAATGGCCGGTTCTTCTGATTCTAATGCTGAAGTAAGCATTGAAAATGCTGATGATGCTTCCTCCTATTCAATGGATAGTGATGAGGTGGTTGAAGCCAGTGAAAGTGGGGAGGATCATAGTCTTCCTTCTCTATGGTCTGTTTTGCCTTTTGCATTACTTCTTACAATGATTGCTACAGGACCATTATTTTATGAGCACTTCTGGCATAAAAATTATCCGAAAGTAGCCGTAATACTGGCTGCTGTTGTAGTAGCATATTACCTCTTTGCTTTACACAATCAACATGGTCCGGTACATGCCTTTTTTGAATATGTTCAGTTTATATCGTTATTAACAGGTCTTTTCATTGCTTCGGGAGGGATAATGATCGGAATAGATAAAAAAGCAAGTCCGATGCTCAACAGCATGATCTTGTTGGGAGGAGCAATCATTTCTAATTTTATCGGTACTACAGGTGCTTCCATGTTGCTTATTCGACCATATTTAAGACTCAATAAGCATAGAATCAGGCCCTACCACATAATTTTCTTCATTTTTATTGTAAGTAATGTAGGTGGTTCACTGACCCCAATTGGTGATCCTCCGCTTTTCCTTGGATTCCTTAAAGGAGTACCTTTTGGATGGACACTAACGCACAATTTTGTGCCCTGGATAGTTGCTTTGGTTATTCTGCTCGGATCTTTTTATGTGTATGATGCACGTAATAAACATTCAAGACGCCATGCGCCCAAGGAAGAAGAAATTACTAACAAAATATCACTCGTTGGTCATATCAATTTTATATGGCTGGCTATTGTGGTAGGAGCTGTATTCCTGGACCCGAACGTATTTGAGTGGGTGCCTGCCATTAATTACCATGGGCAAAAATTTTCTTTTCTTCGAGAGTTAATTATGCTTACAGTTGCTGGTGTTGCCTATGGAACGGCCAACAAGGATTTACTTAAAAAGAATGATTTCAGCTTCGAACCGATTAAAGAAGTAGCCTTTATCTTCATTGGTATATTTGGAACCATGATGCCTGCCCTTGAGTTGGTAGGTAATTTTGCCAAATCACCGGAAGGAGCAGCAATGATCACACATAATACTCTTTATTGGGGAACAGGTTTGCTATCCGGCATTCTGGATAATGCACCAACCTATCTGAATTTCCTTGCTGCTTCAATGGCTTCTGTGGAAGCAGATATTAACACCGTCTCTGTTGTAAAAGACTTTGCAGCAGGAGGTTTCACAAATTCGGGATTGATGTTAAAAGCTATTTCTGTGGCAGCGGTATTCTTTGGAGCCATGACCTACATTGGCAATGGACCCAACTTTATGGTAAAATCAATTGCAGAACAGCTGGGTATTAAAATGCCATCATTCTTTGGTTATATGATCAGGTTCTCGATACCAATCCTAATACCCCTGTTTATCCTGGTGTGGTTGATATTCTTTTATTGGCAGATTCTTTAATAGCTTTCTCCTTCTTATTTTGCTCAATATTTTACGAATCAATATTCTTTTATTGACATACATTTCAAATATAATATATCGCACCTATGGCGCTTGGGTAATATTATTTCATTTACCCAGTGCTGATCCGCCAGTTGTCGGACAGGCGCACTGGGCTAATAAATTATCGCCCCTATTGGGGCTAAGAAGTTATAATTAATGAAAACAAGATCCTTTCTACTACCTCTATTCTTGTTTCTAAGGAGGGACGTATTAAATCACATAACAAACAGCAACTGCATATTCACTTAAAATTAGCCAGGGAACAGCTAATTCATTAGAACCCAAGCATTTTAATAGCTGTATAAGCTGCTTCCTCTCCCTTATTGCCATGCTTACCCCCGGCTCTGTCTAATGCCTGCTGTAGCGTATTAGTCGTAAGAACACCAAAGATTACCGGTTTATTAAATTTTAATCCCACATTGGTGATACCGTTGGCTACTGCATCACAAATAAAATCGAAATGACGGGTTTCTCCCTGGATAACACACCCAAGGCAAATAACCGCATCGATATCTTTCTTTGCTGCGAGGTATTGTGCCCCAAGCGTAAGCTCAAAACTTCCGGGAACATACTTAATTGTAAGATTCTTGTCTTTTGCTCCACTCTCTTTCAAGACTTCTATTGCAGCAAGTAGTAGTGATTCTGTAACCTGGTCGTTCCATTCAGAGACAACCAATCCAATCTTTTTGTTTTTCATTGAGACCATATTCTTTTCACTATGATCTCCTAATGTTTGGTATTTTGATGACATATGGCAAAAATACTATCAATTCTGGTTGTAGCGTGACGCTACGACCAGCTTTTTTAAATAAAAAAAGGACAAGAATTGATTCCTGTCCTTTTTAAAATGCTTTAAAAATATTTTTACGACTTGTTCTCTATCAAAGCCTTGTACTTTCTTGCGTTATTATATTCAGGTGTATTCGCATAATCCTGAATAATTTTGTTGTATTGTTCAACGGCTTTCTTTTGCTGACCATTGAGTTCATAGGCCAGAGCAGCTTTCATAATATAAGTTGGAGTAAACTCCTTATTTGGCTTATAAGAAGCAGCTTTGCTATAATAGTCTGCCGCCTCTGCATAATCATCTTCATCCATGTAGGCATCTCCTAACAAACTATAGGCTCGTGCCATCAAGAGAATATCATCAGACTTATAATCCTTTAGGAATGGGATTGCGCTTTTTGGAGCACCTTTTCCCATATAGCATGCTCCAGCATAGAAATTAGCCAGATTGCCTGCTTCAGTAGCACCATACTCCTCTATGATATCAAGGAAACCATACCTGTTACCATCGCCTCTTAGGGCAAGATTCAAACTATCCTGTTCAAAATAATAAACAGCTTGAAACATTTCATCCTGAGCAAGCTCATTCTGATTATTCATATAATACTTATACAAAAAACCACCCGCTATTACTAACGCTATAACACCAAAAAATGAAAGCAACAGTGTTTGATGCTTTTCTATAAACTGCTCAGTTTTTGATATCTGTTCAGCTAGTGCTTCCGGCTTTTCCAGCATGTCATGATGCTCTACTTTTTTGCCTTTTTTTCCTTTCTTCGCCATGATCGTCAAATTTCGGCTGCAAATGTAGTGATTTTATCTTTTAAAATTAACCTGAAAAAGTTCCTTTTTCACCATATTGGCTGATGGAGCAATTTTATTATCTAAATTATTACAGAAACTAGCGCGAATAAACTCCATTTTAGTCCTTAATGAACAACTTATTTGTGCCCATCAGGGCTAGCCTTTCTCAAAAGGATAATCTTCCTGAACATATACATATTCAAATACATCCTCGGCCTTAGGGAAATCAGACTCTTCTGCAAACCTCACACTATCTTCAACTGTTTTCTTAATATTTGCTCCAATCGTGGCAAGTTCATCTTCTGTTGCCATTTTGTTTTTTAGCAAAATATCCTTCACCTGTTCAATAGGATCTAGCTTTTTGTATTCTGCCACTTCTTCTTTGGTTCGATATTTTGCCGGATCAGACATAGAGTGTCCCTTATAGCGGTATGTCCTTAATTCCAGCAAGGTGGGGCCTTCTCCTTTCCTTGCTCTTTCAGCTGCTTTAGCTACAGCATTGTGAACATTCTCAACGTTCATAGCATCCACAGCTTCGGCTGGCATTTCATAGGCTCTGCTTAACTGTGATAAATCTGTAACATTGGATGTTCTGGAAACAGATGTTCCCATGGCATAACCATTGTTCTCAATCACAATAATCATAGGGAGTTTCATGGTCATCGCCAGGTTAAGGGCTTCATGAAAAGCGCCCTGTCTAGCAGCGCCATCGCCAAGATAGGTGATACAAACATTCCCGGTCTCATTATATTGTTCTGCAAAAGCTATGCCTGCTCCCAGGGGTACCTGACCACCCACAATACCATGACCTCCATAAAAGCCATTCTCTTTGTCAAAAATGTGCATGGAGCCCCCTCTTCCTTTCGATAATCCTGTTTCTTTGGCGTAGAGCTCGGCCATTATCATTCCGGGATCAGATCCCAGTGCCAAAGGATGTGCATGATCACGATATGCCGTGATATACTTATCCCCTTTCCTTAATGCTGAAACTGAGCCAGCTGCACAAGCTTCCTGGCCTATGTACAGATGACAAAATCCTTTAATCTTCTGCTGCCCGTATAATTGACCTGACTTTTCCTCGAATCGTCTCATGAGCAACATTTGCTCATACCACGTGAGGTACGTCTCTTTGTCGAAAGCGGGCCTGGCAGAACTTTTCTTTGTTCTTTTAGCGGTTGTTTTTGTAGCTGCCATTTAGATGCTAACTTTGATAAAATTTGAACTTGCAAAACTAGACAATTGACATAATTCCGGCAAGTAACAATTAAATTTGTCCTCAATTAAATGATTTTCAACAATTTAACACTGTTTAATTTTAAGAATATCAACTCTGCACTATTAGAGTTCAGCCCGGAAATAAACTGTCTTGTGGGGAAAAATGGTATGGGCAAAACAAATATCCTTGATGCCCTTCATTATTTATCCCTTGGTAAAAGTGCCTTTAATCCTGTTGACACTGCTAATATCACCTATGATCAGCAAGCCTTTTCCGTAAAATCAAAATTACAACGAAGCGACAGTATGCATGAGCTACTATGTTCGGTTCAATTTGGTAAAAAGAAAACCCTGAAGGTAAATCAAAAGGAGTATGAAAAACTAAGTGAGCATATAGGATTTATTCCTGTGGTTATGATTTCTCCCAATGATATTAGCCTTATCAATAATGGCAATGAACTCAGGCGTAAGTTTTTCGATGCTACCATCAGTCAACAGGATAAAGTATACCTGCAAAATATAGTCCGATATCAAAAAGCACTGAAACAACGAAATTCATTGCTTAAGTATTTTAGTGAGAATATGAAGGTGGACCAATCAAGACTGGAGCCCTTCGACAATGAATTGTTATCATTAGGTGAAGAGATTTACAAAACAAGAGAAGTTTTCTTAAGAACATTTACCGAACAATTTGATACGTTATACAAGAAATTAAGTAATGAGCATGAGCGAGTAGAAATTATCTATGAAAGTGAATGGCAGTCTGATAATCCCAAAGAAAAGTTTAAGCAAGCTATAAAAAGAGACCTGGCATTGCAAAGAACTACTGTTGGAGTTCATCGTGATGCCTATCATTTTAACATTGATGGTAAACCCATTCGCAGATTCGGTTCTCAGGGTCAGCAGAAATCGTTGATCGTTGCCCTGAAAATTGCACAATTCGAAACATTGAAAGCGGTTACCAAGCTCACCCCGGCACTGTTGCTTGATGATATTTTCGATAAGCTGGATGACGAGCGCATGAGAATACTGCTGAATATGGTATGTGATCATAGTTTTGGGCAAATTTTTATTACTGATGCAAGACCTGAAAGAACAAAGGCCATGTTGGCAGAAAATGAATTGCCAGCACGTATCTTTGAGATTAAAGATGGAGAGATAGGGAAAACTGAGGATTATGAGCCAGAAAAGAAAAAATAATCCATACTACAGAAATGAAGAGCCTACCCGACTGGATGCTGCTCTTAATCAGATGTTCGATGCTTACCGAATTAAAGGTAAGGCTGACAAGACCTCTATCATTACACTCTGGGAAGAATTAATGGGTAAAACAATTGCTGCCAGAACAACCAAACTGTTCTTTAAAGAAGATGTTTTGTATGTAGAATTATCATCAGCACCATTAAAACAAGAGCTCACTATCAGCAAGGGAAAGATTTTAACACTCATTGAAGACAAAATTGGGCATGGAGTGATTAAGGATATCGTGTTTAGGTAGCATAAACCTCTTCCAACGATTTATCCTTCTCAAACACCTGTTCGTACACAATATTTACTGCCTTCTGCAGGTTACCACTGTCGATGACTAAAGAAATCTGAGAGCCGGAAATGCTGTTGCTAATCAGATACATCCAGATTTTGTTTTTACGCAAACCGTAAATCGCTTTCTCCAGCGCATAATTATGCCTTCCGATTATCGCGATAATCACCACATTTGTGTTTAAGCTAATACCCAAAATTGAACCATTCTCCAGTTCTGTCTCAAATTCCTCGATAAGCGCATTTTTTGCTATTTCTGAGTCTTCAGAATCCACTACAAATCCAACACTCAGATCCGTTGAGGCCTGGGATATCAACCTTACACTTACATTGTATTTACCTAATGCACTGAAAATTCTGCCACTAATACCCACTCTGGCCGTAATATCCTTACTTTCAATGGATATCATAGCCACATTCTCAATCGCAGAAACAACCTTGATGCCCTTTTTTGAGCCGTCCATATCAATTATTGTCCCCGCTTTTTGCCGGTCAATGCTATTGTAAATCTTGATCGGAATTCCTTTTTCCATTAGTGGATTAATTGTCCTGGGGTGAAGGATCGTGGTCCCGAAATTAGCCAGTTCATGCGCCTCTTTAAAACTAAGGTGACTTATCAATTCAGCTTGTTGTACCAGCTTAGGACTTGCCGTATAGACACCATTTACATCAGTCCAGTTTTGAACTTCTTCAGCATCAATAAAATTAGCTATTAAAGATGCGGACAGGTTGCTCCCATTTCTTCCTAATGTAACCGTTTCATTTTTATCGTTCGAAGCGATAAAACCTGTTATTATCGGTATCTGCCCTGGTTCTAATGAATCGAAATATGCTTTAGTGAGCCCTTGTGATTGCAGATGGTCAATCCCACTGCTTTTGAGTCCATTATTTGTTTTGAAGATATTTCTTGCATCTACAAATACAGCATTGAGCCCATTAGCGACCAGGATATGTGATATTAGCCTTGCACTCAATAATTCTCCATAAGATACAATCTTGTCTTTCAGTTTATCCGAGGAGATTTTAAGCCTCTTTACAGAATCCAGAATTTCTTTTAGTTCAACAAATAACTCATCCACTTCTAATCCATGAGAAGTGGTGTCCTGAAGTTGAACAAAAGCATCATATACCTGTTCATACTCTTTACCTTCAACTGTCAATTCATACATTTTGATTAGCAGATCGGTACTGTTACCCCTGGCAGAAACCACAACTGCAATATCACTGTGCCTTTGCTCTTCTTCTATTATCTCAATTACATTGTTTAAGGGGCTCCCGTTTGCCAAAGATTTTCCCCCGAATTTCAATACTTTCATTATCCTCAATATTTTTTAATGGAGCTATCAATTTTATCTGACCAATCCAGGATTCCTCCTTCAAGGTTGTACAAATTGTTATGTCCTCTTGTTTCCAACAGGTATTCAATGGCCGATGCGCTTCGTTTGCCACTTCGACAATACACTACCACCTTTTTATTCGGAGCTACTTTTTCCAGGCTCTCCGGTATGTCTTTCAGCGGAATATTTAATCCCCCTATTGAAGCTAACTCAAGCTCAAAGGGCTCGCGCACATCAATAAGTTGAAAGTCCTCACTTTTTTTCATCATCCTCGACAGATCTTCAACCGTTATCTTACTGGCCTTTCTATCTACAATAAACTTCTGGATTACTTCAGTAAGCTTTTCTGTTTCCGTAAGAAATCCATCATGCCCATATTCTGACACGATTTCATGGTAAATTGCATTTTGAAGATTATTCACCAGAAACTTCTGCAGCTGTGTTGGCAATAAATGGTCTGAGTCAATTCCAATTACCAGCGTGCGGGCTGAAATCGATGATAGTGCTTTTATCAGACCACCTCTGCCCCGGCCAATGTTATGGCTATCCATACACTTGGAGAGATAATAATACGATAGGGCATTAAATCTTTTTTCAAGCTTATCTGCCTGATGTTGGATATAAGAGGATGCGCTGAAATCATCTACACGATCATCGAAGTCTGTTTGAGTTTCAATGAAAGCATCTGCCGTACGATAAGTAAGCATGCCAATGGCTCTTGCTGCCTTTAGTCCTTCGTTTCCACCATCCGGCTGGCCAAATGTCTGGTCTGCTTTTAATGCCAGCCTTTGCGATTCATGGATGGCTATACCCCAGGCAGATTCTAACGCTGCCGATGCAACCAATAATAGATTTTCTACTTTACCTTCAAACGAATAAGCGAACTCCAACGCCTGGCTTCCTCCGAAGGAACCTCCGATTGCCACCTTGATGTTCTCTATTTCCAGCTCCCTTGCCAGAAGGAGCTGTGCATTCACAACATCACGCACCGTAAACTGCGGAAAATCAAGATTCTCCGGAGCACTGCTTCCATAGGGTGACCCTAAAACATTGGCACAAATGATAAAGTTATCCTTGCAGTTAAAAAAATCATTGGGCCCAAACAACCCCGGCCACCATTCCATTACATCCGAATTCGCAGTGAGCGCATGGAAAGCCCAGACCACATTACTTATTTTTTTATTAAGGGTCCCGTAAGTATGATAGGCAATCTTTAAACCGTTCAGGTACTCGCCTGATTCCAGTTCAAATGGCTTGTCGTATTCATAAATATGATATTGTTTCTCGTTGTTCATTTCGAGGCTTTTAATGCTTGTTCAATGTCTTCAATCAAATCATCTATATGCTCCAGACCCACCGAAAACCGGATAAAACCGGGGGTTATCCCAACCTCTAACTGCTCTTCTTCCGACAGTTTTGAGTGTGTTGTGGAAGCCGGGTGTGTGGCAATACTACGTGTATCTCCCAGGTTGGCCGTAAGAGAATGAATCTTCAGTGCATTGAGGAATCGAGCTCCGCGTTCCTTACCACCTTTCAGCTCACAACCCACTAAACCTCCTCCAAATCGCATCTGTTTTTTAGCCAGTTCGTATTGAGGGTGTAATGACGAGTGAGGATAAATTACATTCTCAACCTCTTCATGTGCTTCCAGGTACTGAGAAATTTTTTCTGCATTTGAGCAGTGCCTATCCATACGAACCGCAAGCGTTTCCAGGCTTTTAGAAAGCACCCATGCATTAAATGGTGATAAGCTAGCTCCTGTTTTTCGGACAAAATCGTAACAGGCCTCAATATATTTTTCTTTCCCCAGAATGGCCCCTCCCAGTACTCTTCCCTGCCCATCAATAAATTTAGTGGCAGAATGAACAACAAGGTCGGCTCCGAACTTAACCGGTTGCTGCAGGTAAGGTGTTGCAAAGCAATTATCAACAACAAAGATTAATTCATTTTGAACACAGAGCTTATTCAGAAATTCTAAATCTGCAATCTTTAAGGTTGGGTTAGATGGTGTCTCAACAAAAATCAATTTAGTGTTGGCCTGTATGGCCTCTTGCCATGAATTATTATCATCAACATCCACGAATGTGAACTCAATTCCATGATTAGGGAGTACACTGTCGATTACTTTTTTAGAACTACCAAAAATGGCTGATGAGGCAACTATATGATCTCCCGCTTTTAACAGTGCAGCAAACACAGTATAGATAGCCGCCATACCTGTGGCAGTAGCTACTCCTGCTTCGGCTCCCTCCAACATGCTAAGCTTCTCGATGAACTCATCCGTATTGGGATTTGAGAACCTCGAATACAGGTTGCCCTCAATTTCCTCACTAAAAATGCCTGCTCCTTCCTCGGCATTATCGAATGTAAAGCTTGATGTTAAATAAAGTGGCACAGAGTGTTCCTTCTGATGTGTTCTCTCAGACTGTGTTCTGATGGCCAGTGTTTCAAAATGTGTTGTTCCCATTCTCTTTTAGTTTTTTCCTTACCAAGAATGGACAAAGAGGGCATAAAAAAACCTCGTTCAACTATGATCTAGTCAAAAGAGGCTGCAAATTATCTTCCGACTTATCTCATTGGAATTAGCACCTTCTGGTATACGACCAGGGTTGCTAAGGTTTCACAGGGCCATTCCCTCCACCTTTCTTGATAAGAATATTTTAAAGAACTTTTTATTGAGTGGCAAAGAAAAGACAAATTATGGAATATGCAATTATCTTCTTAATAAAATCTGAAACATACCTTATTGTTTGATGTCGCACCGATGGCGCTTGGTGATCCATTATTTATTATCCTTGGGTTTCCTTCGACTACGCTCAGGATGCACCCAAGGCTATTATATTTCGCTCCTTTGGAACTTAAAATTTAAATAAAAAATTGAACTGAGTATTTGTTGTGAGTAAAGTCAAAAGGTAGCCGATGTCCGAACTTTGGAACTTTATACTTCGACCTTCATGCGCCCCTCAATCCCCTGATGGGGAAGCCTCCCCGCAATAATTAAACAGAATTTCAAACTTTAAGTTTTTTGTTTCCGATGTCCAGCTTACTTTATCATATCAAATCCACAGTATGGGACCAGCACCTCAGGCACTTTAATGCCATCTGGGGTTTGATTATTCTCCAATATTGCTGCTACAATTCTAGGCAAAGCAAGCGCACTACCGTTTAGCGTATGAGCCAGCTGTGTTTTCTTATCTGCGTTTTTATAACGTAGTTTAAGTCGATTCGCCTGGAAGTTCTCGAAGTTACTAACAGAGCTCACTTCCAACCATTTCTTCTGAGCCGCAGAATAAACCTCCATATCATAAGTGAGTGCTGACGTGAAGCCAAGGTCGCCTCCACAAAGCACCAACACACGGTATGGCAGTTCCAGCTTATGGATTAACGACTGGATATATTCACTCATCTCTTCGAGCGCATTGTAAGAATTCTCTAGATGCTGAACCTGTACAATCTCTACCTTATCGAACTGGTGCAAGCGGTTGAGGCCTCTCACGTGAGATCCCCAGGAGCCTGCTTCTCTCCTGAAACAAGGTGTATAGCCCACATGTTTTTTAGGCAGTTGATCTTCAGTAAGGATTACATCGCGGTAAATATTGGTAATTGGCACCTCGGCTGTTGGAATCATATAGAAGTTGTCTTCACCAATATGGTACATCTGTCCTTCCTTATCCGGCAGCTGCCCTGTGCCATACCCAGAGGCCTCATTCACCACAATAGGAGGCTGCACCTCGCTGTAACCTGCTTTTTCGGCCTCATCAAGGAAAAAGTTAATCAGAGCTCGTTGAAGCTTTGCTCCTGCACCTTTATACACAGGGAAACCTGCCCCTGTAATTTTAACGCCTAAATCAAAGTCTATGATATCATAGTCTTCAATAAGTTCCCAGTGCGGCTTT
>JBDLIU010000073.1:0-17542 GCA_039714715.1 Bacteroidota bacterium | reverse complement strand
ACAAATTGGCTGAAATAGCCCTGATGCCGGGGATTATTATTGCCAATTATCAGAAATCAACAGAAGAGGTGACTATTCCCAATAATGATCTGATTAGGAAATTCCTGGGTAACCCTGACACTCAGATTGATTGCCCAACACCTGCTCAAACTATAATTTTTAGCAAGCACAGAAGAAGAGTTCCTAACTGGTATAGCCTGGATGTTCCGGTAATGTTGGGTGCAAGAAAAGATAGCCAGGACCACTTGTTTGAAAAGGCAGCCTCTCAAAAATACTTTCTGGATCATCTGCCCGAATTAGCAAACAACGTAATAAGCGAGTTTAATTCTGTATTTGAAACTTCTATTCAAACAATAAGCAACCATAATAAATCTGGCGCACATGTAATTATCACTATTGACAAGGAAGTTATTACTCTTTTTAATGAGAATACCGGCAACTACAAGGATGTACAACTGATTTCTCCTACTCTTTTGTCTCCCTTTCCTGATTCTGAATTATATAATCTTACTGAAGGTAAAAAATCTGTAACTGTACTTGAAAGTGCTTCAACACCAGGAGCAGATAACTCAATCCTTTTCTCAGTAGTACAGAAATCTTTGGGAGAATCAAACCCTAAACTTTACAGGGGGTTACATAATACTGGTTTATCTGAAAGCAATCTATCAAAAACAATAAGCAAGATAACCTCCGGAGAAGCCAAACCTGAACAATATATTGGCTTTGATTTTACACGAAAATCATCAGAATTTCCTACGCATGAGGTTATGTTACAGGAAATCGATGATAAATATCCTCAACTTACAGGTATCTCGATTAATGATCAGGATAAAAAGGAACTTTCACCTGATGCAGAAGATGTCCCTCTGAGTTTAAGGCTCTACAGCGACAAAGGTCCTGCCTTTTCACGACTATCCAGGTTTTACAACAATACTGCCGTCTTTTACAATCAACAAAAAGAAGAACTTGTTGCAGATCCGTTTAATGCGATACCTATTGTGCCACCATGCACTGCCGAAATGTTCTCTTTTACAGGAGATAGAAAGTTTATACCGGAAATTGAGATTAAAAACTGTAGCGGGAAAGGTAAGAGCATTATGCTTTGTCCTCATTCTGCATTGCTACCTGTTGTGATTAGTGTTGAAGAACTTATCAAAACAGGTGTATCATTAGCTACGGGAAAAGGTGTCACATTTACCCAGATGACTCCTTTGACTAAAAACCTGGCAAAAGTTTCTTCCGGGGTGATCAAAACGAATACCATCGAGAAAGCAAATGACTTCCTCCCTGAAGCATTTGAAAAACTCACCAGCCAATTGCAGCTTCCTGAAGATAAAAAAGCAGCAGCAAATGAAGAACTTGAAGCTATTTTGGCAGAAATTGGTGAATTCCCGATTGCTCGCACAAAAGTCTTCTTCGATGAGCCTAATGCCATTGAACCGGGTTCTGGAGAATTATTTTCAGTTGTTGTTAATCCAAAAACCTGCACAGGTTGCTCCATTTGTATCCATACAGAAGATGCTATTACAATGGCGCCTCAAACAGCAGAGTCATTAAGCAAGGCAAAAGAAAATTATAACATCTGGCAAAGTATGCCTGATACAACTGCCAAAACAATCAATCGCCTGATTCATGATGAGAGCTATGATTCCCTGGTTGCATTATCACTGGGAAGGAACTACCTGCTATCGATGAGTGGTGGCAATAAAAATCAAAGCAATAATCCGCAGAAAACTGTATTGCATCTGTTAACTACCACAATTGAATCAGTTTCTCAGTCAAGGGTAATTAAACAATCAGAAATTCTAAATAACCTTATCAATTCGCTTTCTGATCAGGTTCACTCTGAACTAAGCCAGTTGCTGCCAAAAGAAAATCTTGATAGTCTCTCAAAATCTCTAAAGAGAACAGGTAGTAAGAAGCTATCTCTTCGTGAAGTGATCGATCAGATACCTGAAAAAGAGCAGAAACTAATCGACTCGGTTGATTTAGAGCGAAGAACAGGCCTGGTTGATGATCTGAAAAAACTAAAGGATGTTCTGCTTAATGGCCCAACAGGACAAGGTAGGTCCCGTTTCAGTTTGATACTATCAGGTAAATCAATGCTTCAATGGGCAGCCAATTACCCGGTAAACCATTTTAATGTACCAGTAATTGTAGATTGGGATGATGCAGCTCCGGATCAAGTTTTAGGACTCTTCCATGGACAGATGAGGTATGTTTTGGATAATATCAAATTGTTGCGCAGAGCTGAGCTGGAAATCAGCAATAAATACGATCCTGATATACATGATACTGAAATTGTCAGTTTGAATTGGGAAGATTTATCAGAAGAGGAAAAAGCACTCTTCCCTCCCATATTGCTTGTTGCCGAATGGAATGATTTGAACAGCACCGGATGGGGTAATCTAAATAGTTTACTGGCTACTTCTTTCCCTGTTAAAGTGGTAATTTTTGAAAGTCTAACGGCAGGTAAGCAATCTGCCATTAAAGATTATAATAAAATTGCGTCCGGTATTCTGAGTGCGATTGCTTTAAGAAAACCATTCGTATTCCAGGGTGGAATTGCAGACACCCGGCATTTGTTTAATGGTCTTAGAGATGGTGTAGAGAGATCTGGAACTGCATTAATTAACCTGTATCACACGGACTTCTTCGATCATGGAATAATAAATACTGCTTGGCAATCCTATGCACAATTAGCCCTTAATAGCAGGTCTTTCCCTGCACTATCTTATAATCCTGCAAAAGGAGAAAGCATCTATGGGTCAGTGAATCTTGAGGGTAATACAAACCCTAAAGACGATTGGATAGAAGAGAAAGTGATCATTGATGATGTAGAAAAAGAATACAGGGTTACGTGGGCTGACTGGGCATTTACACAACCTGAATGGAGGAAAGAGTTTGTCAGGATTGAACCGGGCGATGCTAATATTATGATTGCGGATTACCTTGATTTGGACGATGGAGCCAGAGGTGGTAAAAATCCTGTAATCACAAGAGATTCAGATGAAGGATTGGTTTACTATTCTGTAAGTGATGCAGTAATTAAAATGACAGAAACAGTGCTGGAAAACTGGCGTACGCTTCAGGAAATGTCTGGTGTTAAAGCTCAAATCCCTGCAAAATTAAAGCAAGAGTTGAGTTTCGAGCTCGAGAAAGCAAAAGCAAATGAAATCGCTAATTTGAAACAAGATCATGAACAGGTAATTAAGGATATAGAAGCCAACCAGGCAGAAACTCTCAGGCAACAGCTGAAAGATAAACTGGTGAGTCTTGCCAAATCAGCAAGGAAGAATAGTTAATAAAAAACCAAATAACAAACAAAAAACAATGACTAAAGATTCAAAATCCAAACCTTACGATTTAGAAGAAAGGACATTTCAATTTGCTAAGAGTGTAAGACTGTTTATTAAAACTTTAGAAAAGACAATTGCCAATATTGAAGATGCAAAGCAAGTTGTTCGTTCATCTGGTTCAGTTGGTGCAAATTATATTGAGGCCAATGAAGCCTTAAGCAAAAAAGATTTTGCCTTTAGGGTTAAAATATGCAGAAAAGAAGCTAAAGAAAGTGTTTATTGGTTGAGGCTAATCAAGGAAACAAATGACTTGCTAAATGCGGATATAGCAGAAGAGCTAATTCAAGAATCAACCGAATTAAAAAAGATATTTTCTGCAATTGTCGAGAAATCAAAATAGTTTAAAAATTGAGCATTGGAGCTTATTTTAGATTTGGATTTTGATAATTGGAATTTATTTGAAATTTGAGATTTGATAATTGGAGCTTATTTGGAATTTGATATTTGAATTTTGATTATTTTATGAGCATAGCGAATACTTACAACGGCAAAACAATAACCTTTACTCACGGAGTACATCCGGAGGAGTATAAGGAGCTAAGCAATAGCCGACAGGTAGTTCGTATGCCATTTATTGAGGAATATTCTTTGCCGCTAGGTCAACACATTGGAGCACCAGCTAAAGTGATTGTCAATAAGGGGGATAAAGTGAAAAGAGGGCAAAAAATAGCCGAAGCTAACGGGTTTGTTTCGGTTGCTTTACATTCTCCGGCAGATGGCACTGTTTCTCACATTGGACTCGTAGACAACATTTTTGGCCAGGTTGTACCGGGGATAAGGATTAAAACAGACCCATTCAGTACTCAGCAGACAAAAAAAATACCCATTGATATTGAATCATTAGATATTAAAGGGTTCATTTCTGCAGTACAGGAGGCCGGTATTGTTGGCCTTGGTGGGGCGGCTTTCCCATCTCATGTAAAATTTGCTGTTCCTGATGATAAGAACTGTAAACACATCATGCTCAATGGATGTGAGTGCGAACCATTCCTCACCGCAGATCACCGGGTAATGGTGGAGAATGCAAAGGAAGTTTTGGATGGGCTAGCAATCCTCTATAAGTTTCTTCAGCCTGAGAAAACCTATATTGGCATAGAGGCCAACAAAGCAGATGCAATCGATGTATTTAATAAACTTATAGGTGATTATAACTTTCCAATTGAGGTTGTCGCATTGCAAGTTAAATACCCTCAAGGTGCAGAAAAAATGCTTATTACTGCCATTTTGGGAGAAGAAGTACCAACTGGCGGATTACCTTTAGACCTGGGAGTCCTCGTAGTAAACGTAGGTACTTCTAAAGCAATCTCTGATTACTTCAGAAAAGGACAACCATTAATTGAAAGAGTAGTTACCGTCACAGGCACTGCAGTAAAGAATCCTGCCAACCTGCTGGTTCCAATAGGTACACCCATGCGCGATGTCGTTGATTATTGTGGAGGGTTAACTGATAATTTTAGCAGGATTTTATTGGGTGGCCCCATGATGGGTTCGGTGCAAAAAACCTTAGATGTACCGGTAGTGAAGGGAACATCAGGCATCCTGCTGTTAAGTGATAGGGAAGTTAAAGATTTTAATGAATTCAGCTGTATTCGCTGTGGTCGTTGTGTAGAAGCTTGTCCTTTGTTTCTGAATCCATCAGCAATGGGCCTATTGGCAAAAAAAGGTTTATGGGAAGATATGCTTGAATTCAATGTATTGGATTGTTTTGAATGTGCCAGCTGCTCTTATGTTTGTCCATCTGGTATTCCATTGGTACAGAGTTTTAGAGTGGCTAAAGGGTTTTTAAGGGAAAAAGCGGCCAGGGAAAAGTTGTTGGTTAATAGTTAATAGTTATGATTTATAAGAAACCAGACTTTGTCATACTGATCCGCCAACTGGCGGAGAAGTATCTTTTCCTTTATCAAGTGGTGCAGTAAATAGCTATTGTACCCTTACTATAAGGCAAAGATGTCTCCCAAGCTAAAGCATGGTCGACATGACAAAAAACGTAATAATGATTACAAATAAAAAAATATTAGTCTCTACCTCTCCTTTTCTAAAGGACAGCGCCACTACGCCCAAAATAATGATGCAGGTGGTTTACACACTAATTCCGCTGGTTTTAGCTTCTATTTATTACTTCGGATTGGGTGCATTACTGGTAATGCTTACTGCTATTCTCTCATGTCTTTTCACTGAATGGTTATTCAATAAAAGCAGTGCAAAGTTTAAATCGTTGCAGGATGGTAGTGCTTTAATTACAGGGATTCTCCTTGCACTAACTTTACCACCTGGGTTCCCGTTATGGATGGTTTTCGTTGGAGGATTTGTAGCCATTGGCATGGGTAAAGTAATGTGGGGAGGTTTGGGACAAAATCTTTTCAATCCGGCTTTATTGGGCAGGGCATTCCTGCAAGCGGCATTTCCAACAGCCATTACTACCTGGTCGCCACCGGATGGGCGTTATTTTGACTTTCGGGGCACCAATGCTGCATTCCCTTTCTTCCAGGGAGAGAATATTGATGCCGTAACCAGTGCTACCCCTTTGGCTAAAATGAAGTTTGACCACGTCTTTACTGATCTTTATGAATTGCTAATTGGTTCTACAGGTGGGTCTCTTGGAGAAACCTGTGGCCTGCTGATTATTTTTGCTGGCATCTATCTTCTTATTAAGAAAATAATTGACTGGCGAATCCCTGTATCCATTCTGCTTACCGTGGCCTTGCTATCAGGACTATTCTTTCTGATTGATCCGAAGATCTACCCATCACCTCTGTTCATGATCCTTTCGGGTGGATTGTTGCTTGGAACTGTCTTCATGGCTACCGACCTGGTAACCTCCCCTATAACGCCAAAGGGAACATGGATTTACGGCATTGGTATAGGTATTCTGGTGGTAGTGATCCGGCTCTGGGGCGGATTGCCTGAAGGGGTAATGTACGCCATCCTGTTAATGAATGCAGCAACACCATTACTCAACAGATATACAAAAATCAGAACCTACGGACATGGGAAAAGAGTTTAGAGTTATGAATTATGAGTTTAGAGATAAATGAGTGACGAACAAGTAAACATATCACCCGAGGTTATGCAACAAAAAGAACCGAGTTCTTTCAAGTTAATAATGGCACTTGGAATTGCCGGTCTGCTTTCTGGTATTGTACTTGTTACTACCTATATAATCACTGCCCCGATAATCCAGGCGAATAAAGAAGCTGCAATGCAACGAGCTATTTTCAAGGTCCTGCCTGGTTGTGAAGCATTCACACCATTAGTGCTCGATAACAACAAACTTGTAGAGAAGAAGTCTGACGGCAAAGCAAAAAAAGGATCAAGTAAGGGAGAGCAACTTATTTATGCAGGATTTAATAACCAAAACAACCTGATTGGGTTTGCAATTCCCGGATCGGAACCGGGATTCCAGGATATCATCGGAGCTATTTACGGTTATGATGGTGCTAAGAAAACGATAATCGGATTTGAGGTATTGGAAAGTAAGGAAACGCCCGGTCTTGGTGATAAGATTTTCAAGGACATGGATTTCCAGACCAACTTCACCTCATTGGCCATTGAACCTGAAATAGTGGCTGTAAAAAAAGGAGAAAAACAGAATCCTAATGAGGTGGAAGCCATTACTGGCGCAACCATATCATCTAAGGCCATTGTACGATTATTGAATAAATCGATGGCAACCTGGCAACCTGCAATCGAAGAATATATTAAAGAGAATAATATTACTGTATCAGAACAATATGAGTGAGATAAAAAGTAGTAGTCAACGCGCTGAAGAATTCTTAAAAGGACTCTGGAAAGAGAACCCTGTTTTTGTGGCAGTATTGGGCATGTGTCCTGCGCTGGCCGTAACTAACACAGCAATTAACAGCCTGGCCATGGGGTTGGCTACAACTTTTGTCCTGGTAAGTTCAAGTTTACTGGTGTCATCTTTAAAATCTGTTATTCCAAAGCAGGTCAGGATTACTGCTTACATCATAATCATTGCCACATTTGTTACGATGGTAGATTTCCTGCTCGCAGCCTTCACCCCTGCTATTCATAAAGAATTGGGTGCTTTTATTGCACTTATTGTAGTGAATTGTCTCATCCTTGGCCGTCAGGAAGCATTCGCTTCTAAGAACACAGTGGGACTGGCCCTGGTGGATGCCCTCGGCATGAGCGCCGGGTTTACTTTTGCCATGTTATGTATTGGCATCCCTCGGGAAATTCTTGGTAGCGGATCCCTGTTTAACATTCCGCTGTTTGGTGCAAGTTTTGAACCCTGGGTGGTTATGATCCTGCCTCCGGGAGGATTTTTCATGCTGGGCTTTTTACTGCTCGGGTTTAATTGGTATCAGAAGAGAAAAATTAAAGCCAAAGCAGCATGAACGAACTAATCTGGATATTTATCTCCGCCTTGCTGGTAAACAACTTTACCTTATCCTATTTCCTTGGATTGTGTCCTTTTCTTGGCGTATCCGGTAGACTCGACACGGCATTTCGTTTAGGTCTGGCCAATATCTTTGTAATGATAATAACTGCACTTTGTGCCTATGCCCTTAATACATGGGTGCTTATTTATGCGCCTTACCTGAGACTAATAAGCTTTATCATTGTAATAGCCAGCTCTGTTCAGTTCGTTGAAATGGCAATCAAAAAATTAAGCCCTGAATTATTCAAGGCACTGGGTATATTCTTGCCTCTGATTACCACCAATTGTGCTATTTTAGGTCTGGCACTTTTTACAACCAATAAAGGGTATGGTTTTGTTGAAGGCATGATCTACGCACTTGGTGCTGGTGGTGGTGTAACGCTCGCTTTAGTGCTCATGGCAGGCTTAAGAGAAGAAACAAAGATTTTAGATATTCCTGATGTAATTAAGGGAACTGCTTTAAATTTGATTATTGCTGGTATTCTTTCCATGGCATTTATGGGGTTTGCCGGCTTGTTTAGCACATAATACTATGTTGCAATATTTAATAGTCATATTGATTTTAGGAGCCCTCTGCGCAGGTTGGGTAGCACTCCAATTCCTGGCCAGGAAAATGAAAACAAAGAACCATTTCAATGATTTAAATTCTGATACTTGTGGTTCATGTACTTGTGGTGGAGGTGCTAATACTTGTGATACGAAACATTAAAATGCTTTTTATTAAATTTGTCATAATGAAGCAAATAACAATCAATATACCTGAAAGCAAATACAATTTTTTTATTGAACTTATTCATAATCTTGGTTTTAAAAAAGCTGAAGAATATGACATCCCTGAAGAACACAAAGCAATAGTCAGAGAACGAATTGAAAAATACAACCAGGATCCTGACAGGTTGCTTTATTGGGAAGATGTTCAAGATGATTTCAAGTTTGATTGATGAATTTCAAAATATTTCTTGACCCTGAAGCCCATGATGATATTCAGGAAGGAATTGATTGGTATAATCAACAGCAGTCTGGGTTAGGGAAAAGGTTTCACTCAGTAATTAAGAAACATTTTAATACGCTAAAAGAGAACCCGCATTTTCAAGTAAGATATAATAATGTTCATTGTATTCCTATCAAGAAGTTCCCATTCATGATACATTATACAATTGAAGAAGGAAAGAAGCGTGTTGTAATTCATGGAATTATAAATACACATCGTGATCCAAAAAAGTGGAAAAGAAAGCACTAAAATTCACTGGTCGTAGTTTCAAACTACGACCAGAAATGTGATATTAGCAGTCTAGATTCTAAATTATGCCTAAAATCAACTTTAAAGAGCAAGTACTGCCTCATATCATAGCAGTTCTAGTATTCTTACTGGTAACCGTTGCCTATTTTAAACCGGTTTTCTTCGATAACCAACAACTTAGTCAACACGACATCCTGCAATGGAAAGGTGGTGCCAAAGAGCTGCTCGATTACCGTGAGCAAAATGGCGATGAAGCACTATGGACCAATAGTATGTTTAGTGGTATGCCCGGCTATCTTATTACAACCCAGTGGGGAGTAGGTATAATGTCTACCATCCAGCGAGTTATATCTGTAGGATTGCCCCATCCGGTTAAAGTAGTATTCCTATCGTTCCTTGGCTTTTACATTATGCTGGTGGTGTTTGGGGTCAGACCTTACCTGGCTATTGCCGGTGCATTGGCTTTTGGTTTATCCTCTTATAATATCATTGGTATTAGTGCAGGCCATAATGCTCGCATTGCTGCCATTGCTTATATGCCAATGGTACTGGCAGGTGTCCATCTGGCATTTACCAGATCAAAATTATCAGGTGCCGCCCTGACTGCCTTAGCACTTTCTCTGGAGCTGCATGCAGGGCATCTACAAATCACCTATTATCTCGCGCTAATCATAATAGTTTACCTTGTGGCTCAGGGTATTTCTGCAATCAAACACAAACAAATTGAACAATACATAAAAACAGGTATTGTCTTGTTTCTTGCAGCCGTTGTGGCACTCGGGACCTTTATTGGTTCAATTATGTCAACACTCGAATATTCGAAATACTCCATCAGAGGTAAATCAGAAATAACACAGATCGATCCTGAAGACAATCCTGAAGGACTGCCTAAAACCTATGCATTTCAATACAGTAATAGCATTCTTGAACCCATGACATTGATGATCCCAAACATTTTTGGCGGGGGAACAGGTGATTTACTTTTCATGGATGAAGGATCTGAGACAAGAAAAGTGCTACAAAAGGCCCAAAATCCGCAAGAAGCCAATATGCTGGCCAGTTATGCAAGGGCTTACTGGGGCCAACAATCCAATGCAGCACCGTATTATGCAGGTGCAATAATTATATTCCTGTTTGCTCTGGGAGTAATGTATATAGACAGAAAGATATTAGCCTGGACTATCCCAATGATTGTTTTAGGCATAATGCTTTCATGGGGCAGTAATTTTAGTAGCTTCAACTACTTCATGTTCGATTATTTCCCGGGATACAATAAATTCCGCTCTGTTACTTTCGCGCTGATTATTCCAATAATGCTTATTAACCTGGTTGGATTCGTTGGTCTGGAAAAATTCATTAAACAAGGATTAGACAAAAAAGCCCTTAAAAATTTCTTTATTGCTTTTGGTGTAACAGGAGGTCTCAGCCTGTTATTAATCATGATTGCTGGTATCTTCAGCTACAAAGGATTATTTGATGACCAACTACCTGTTTGGCTTACCAATGCGATGGCAGACGACAGGAAAGGATTGTTAAGAGCTGATGCATTCAGGTCTTTCATGTTTATTTTGTTGGCTGCAGGTACTATATATGCAGGTCTGAAAAATAAAATCAATATTACGGTTGCTTCCATTGGCCTTATTGCATTGGTTTTAATTGACCTCTGGACTGTTGATAAACGGTTCCTCGATGATTCCAAGTTTACACGCAATCCAATCAGGGCACATTTTACCCCAACTGATGCAGATAATTATATCTTGTCGGACAAAGATTTGAGTTTTCGTGTATTCGATCTCATCAATCCATGGAATGATGCACGTACCAGCTACCACCATAAATCAATAGGTGGTTATCATGGTGCTAAGATCAGGAGATACCAGGATCTTATCTCCAAACATCTGGTTCCTGAACAAAGTCAGATTATTTCTGAGCTTAGGGAATCAGGCAGACTTAGCTCTTCTTTCCAGGTGACCAATATGCTCAACACAAAATATTTTGTTGCAGGAGCATCAGCGCAAGCTGTTATTCCAAATGCTGACGCCAACGGAAATGCATGGCTAGTTAAGAACATCCAATTGGCAGCCAATCCCGATGAAGAAATAAATGCTCTTAGTCAGATTGACACAAAATCAACGGCTGTTATTGATCAATCTAAATTTGATGGCATTAGTACAGTTTATAACGGCACAGGTTCAGTTAAACTAACCAGTTATCAACCTAACCAAATTAAATACCAGGCTAACTTAAGTGATAATGCTTTCGTCGTTTTTTCAGAGATTTACTACCCTGAAGGATGGCAAGCAACCATTGATGGCAACCCGATAGAGATTATTAGAGCTAATTACGTGCTGCGTGGATTAGAAGTACCCTCAGGATCACATGAAATAGTTTTTGAGTTTAAACCCTCTGTTTACAGCTATGGTAATCTTTCTTCAACAATTAGCTCAATAATTGTGTTATTACTTGTTATCGGAGCCATTTTAGTGGAATTAAAGGTTATCAAGTTAAAATCTTAGCATGTGTTTGATTTTTCTGGCATATAATCAACACCCTGAGTACCCACTAATCATTGCAGCTAATCGTGATGAGTTTTTAAATCGTCCTGCCAAACCATTAGACTACTGGGATGATAATTCAAACATCCTTGCCGGAAGAGACAAAGTAGCTGGTGGTACCTGGATGGGTATAACCAGATCAGGGTATTTTGCGCTCCTTACTAATTACCGTGATCCGAAGAACCTGAAATCCAATGTCCCCTCTCGAGGTAAGCTGGTTTCAGGCTACCTGATGGGAGATTTCAACCCTCCATCCTACCTGAAGGCACTTTTTGCCAGTGCGGCCAACTATAATGGATATAATATTATTCTTGGAACACTCGATGATCCATGGTATTTCTCCAGCGGGGATGACAGGATCACAAGACTCGGATCAGGTATCTATGGATTAAGCAATGCTTTTTTGGATACAAAATGGCCAAAAGTTGAACGAGGTAAGGAAAAATTCAAACAGATTATTAGTCAGGATAAGATTTCTACAGATGCCCTTCTTGAAATGATGCAAGATAAGTCCCTTGCTGAGGATAAACAGCTCCCTGATACTGGTGTTGGTTACGAAATAGAAAAACAACTCTCAGCCATGTTTATCGATATGGAAGGTTATGGCACACGAAGTACTACCATTCTTCTTAATCATAAATCAGGTGAGGTAGAAATGATAGAACGTACCCATTCATCAATTAATCAATCTGGCACTGATGTCAAATTTGTACTTTCGCCACAGAGATAGATTATGGCAAAGAATAAGAACGCACATGCAATTGGGAACCCTCTTCCTCTCAGGATAATAAAAGCAGTTTACCCTACCCTGGAAAAGATTTTTCCGAAGTTGGCCCATAAACTTTCCTACAACCTTTTCTTCACTCCTATAAAATACAAAACTCCCGAACGTGAGCTGGATATTTTGACACGCACTGAAAGATTCTCTCATAAGGTAAACAATAAGCAAGTGCAATTCTACCAATGGGGTGATAAAGCTAATCCTACCATAGTACTTGTGCACGGATGGATGGGCAGAGCTACACAGTTTTTTAAGCTGATAGATCAGCTCGTAGTCACCAATCATCATGTGGTATCTTTTGATGGCCCTGCCCATGGAGCTTCTTCGGGCAGACAAACCAATATGAATGAATTCGCAGAGTGTATCGAGCATATTGCTGAAAAATTTGGTTCTATTAACTGTGCTATTGGGCATTCCTTTGGTGGCATCACTATTCTGAATACCATCAGAAGAGGATTGGATATTGAAAAAGTAGGTTTGGTAGCCACCCCATCGATAGCCAGTGACATAATTACCCAGTTCGAAGCAAGAATAAATGCCAGTCCGGCAACCGGAGAGAGTTTCAGGAATGAGGTTTTTAAAAGATATGGGATTGAGTTTGATATGATATCGGCAGGAGAAATGATCAAATCATTATCTATCAAATGTCTTCTGCTTGTCCACGATGAAAATGACAGAGATGTGCCTTTCTATCATGCAGAATTGATGCTGGAAAGGTGCCCTTCCGCAAGAACAATTTTCACATCCGGTATGGGCCATACCCGAATACTAAGAAATGATGAGGTGATTGGCAAAATGATTAAAATAATAACATCTGAAACAGTTTCAGAATCCTGATTATTCTACCCTACCATTTGGATAATTAATAAGATGTAAGTTCAGCAAATTGCTTTATTTTGTACAAACAAATATTAACTCGATATAAAGATTTTTTATTTATTAATAAAAACAACAAAATAACGTCATTCAGAGGCTTTTCGAAGAGGGAAGTGAAGTTGGAAAAGCCGTAGGAATCCCCTATTGGGGACTCCACGAATTATTTTTTCTGCTTCGCTTCAAAAAATTCTCTGAGTGACGATTTAGCGTTTTTTGTTGTTTTTTATATCGAATTATAGTTAAATTATATTCAGAATTATGGAGACGAAAAAACTGGTTTTAAATGATATTCATGCAGCAGCAGGTGGGCAGATGACAGAATTTGCAGGCTACTTAATGCCTATTCGATATTCATCTGATATCGAGGAACATATGACAGTAAGAAATGGTGTTGGTGTATTCGATGTATCTCATATGGGTGAATTTATTTTGGAAGGACCAAATGCTCTGGAACTAATACAAAAAATAACAAGTAATGATGCCAGTAAGCTATTTCCCGGAAGGGCTCAATACTCCTGCTTCCCGAATGATACCGGTGGTATTGTAGACGACCTCATCGTATATATGCTTGCCGAAAACAAGTATATGCTGGTTGTTAATGCATCGAATGAACAGAAAGACTGGGATTGGGTGAACAAACACAATGATTCAGGTGTTGATATTAAAAATGCTTCCAGTGAATATTCCCTTTTTGCTGTTCAGGGACCGAAAGCAACCAGTGTGCTACAAAAACTTACAGAAGTTGACCTGTCGGCTATTAAATATTACCATTTTACTGTAGGAACTATTGCCGGTGGCTCAGATGTGATCATTTCAGCTACGGGCTATACTGGTTCGGGTGGTTTTGAGCTATACGTAAGAAATGAAAATGCGATTGAGGTTTGGAATAACATATTCGAAGCAGGTAAAGAAGAGGGTATTAAACCAATTGGCCTCGGGGCCCGTGACACTTTACGCCTGGAAATGGGCTTCTGTCTCTATGGAAATGATATCGATGATACCACATCACCTCTGGAAGCAGGCCTCGGCTGGATCACAAAATTCACCAAAGAATTCACTAACAGTGACGCTCTCAAGCAGCAGAAAGAAACAGGAATAACTAAAAAACTTGTGGGTTTTATCATGGAAGATAAAGGGATACCTCGTCATGATTATGAACTGGAGAATGAAGAAGGAAAGATTATCGGAAAAGTAACTTCCGGTTCACAATCACCCATGTTAAGTGTAGGGATAGGTCTTGGCTATGTAGAGAAGGAGTATAGCTCACCGGACACAATAATTTATGTGGCCGTTCGTAAAAGAAAGCTAAAAGCCAGCGTTGCGAAGCTGCCTCTTGTAGAAGTATAAACTTATGGCATGAACCGTTTTGTCCTCGTTGCATTATTACTGACTATCTCATTCTCATCGATGGGCCAGACTTTTCTTGTCCTGGAGAAAATAGGAACAAAAAAGCGATTTGTTTTTTATCCTGAATCAATGCTGGATGTAAAAATCAAGGATGATGATTTCTATACAAGAATTACCATTCTGGCTTTCGAAGACAGTGCAATTGTTACAGAGAAGCAGGTAATAAAAATAGAAGACATACGAGAAGTACATTTTGTACAGAATTCCGGCATGCTAAGTGCAATGGGAAAGACTTTCATTGCTGCAGGAATTTTACTTTTTACATTCGACATGTTCAATCAGACCGTTGTCCAGGGAAACGAGTATTCTTACTCCAAAGGGGTAGCCATTGCTTCAGGTTCGCTCATTGGCTTAGGTGGCACATTATTGATTTTTAATACCAAAAGCAGATATAAGCTTAAACGCAGATGGCGTGTACGGGTAGCTCAGATCTATTAACTAAAACTCATCACACCCATCCCAGTAGCACCTCATAACATAACGTATCGACCTGTACGATTTCCTCAGAACGATTTCTGATTCTTCCTTATTCATAAATGCAGCCTTATCAATACCTTCTTTCTTTTGTGGTCTTAATTCTGAACTATCCAGGCACTGCATCTCATACCATTGGTTTCGCTTTAAAATAGGTTTATCTTTTATGGTATACGTATGCCAGGTTGTTGTAATCCGATTTTTAAGTTTAATCTTAACACCAGTTTCTTCTTCTACCTCACGTTTGGCAGTCATACGAAATGTTTCACCTTTATCCAGTTTACCTTTTGGAATATCCCATTTCTTCAACCTGTAAATCAACAGCACATCACCATTATGGTCCTTAACCACCCCTCCGGCAGCATCAATAATTTTGAAATGTTGCTTAATCATGGCTTTAGCCTTATTATAATTTTTAGGCAGTATCCTGAAAGAAACATCCTCAAACTGGTTATTCATTAATTCATGGAGGAGTTCTATTACTCTTTTGGTCTTCACATCAGTTATTATCACCGCTCCGGAAAGGTCTTTTAACGATGAAACTTCTATGGCGCTTAAAATTGTTTTATTCTCCAGGGGTTGCGCTTCTTCTGTGCTCCGCAGCAGAAAAAATGGCGTATCGTTTATGAATAGATTCATAATGCATCAAACTTAAAAAATAATTGCTCATCATAACGAATAAGCTATTATTTTTATGCAAAATTTTTTCATGAACACATCAATATCACATCAAGTCGCGGCAAAACTCTTAGAAGTTAAAGCCATTCAGTTAAATCTGCTTAATCCTTATACCTGGGCATCAGGCTGGAATTCACCAATTTACTGCGATAACCGATTAACACTCTCCTATCCTGAAATAAGGTCATTCATTAAGGATGAGCTCAAAAATCTTATAACACGTGAGTTCAGTGGTGTTGAGGCTATTGCGGGAGTGGCCACTGCCGGTATACCGCAAGGTGCGCTGGTGGCAGAAGCCCTGGGTCTTCCATTTATATATGTTAGGTCCAAGCCAAAAGGCCATGGTATGACTAACATGATCGAAGGGAAAATCACCAAAGGACAGAAAGTGGTTCTTGTTGAAGATCTTATTTCAACGGGAGGAAGTTCAATTAAAGCGGCAGTAGCACTAAGAAATGCTGCTTTTGATGTTCAGGGGATGGTTGCCATTTTTACCTATGGATTCCAGGTTGCTGAAGACAATTTTGCCAATGAAGGTATTAAAGTAGCTACCTTAAGCAACTATAATGATATGATCGATGAAGCACTGATTTCTGAATATATTTCAGAAGAGGATGTTGATTCACTTAAATCCTGGAGAAAAGAACCGGCCGGTTGGAGAAAGTGATTAAACGAGAGTATTAATAAGCCATATTTAATAACTCATTATAATCAGGCCTTCCTAGCGTTAGAGTATCAATAAATGGTTTAAAGGTTATGAAATGATTTTTTGACAGCTATAATTCATCTTTCTTATATTTTACATCATTATAAAGATCTATAGCATCAAACAACCTCTCCTTATTCCCATCTCGCATAGAGTATGCAGCCCAGGTCAAACCACCAAGGAGCAGTATCGGTGAAATTTTTGGTGCTCCCAAATCACTTGGGTCAACACTTATATCTTTAAGTGTCACTACCCCTCCTATGATTATTGAAGAATAACCAACAGTATATAATCCAGCTTGAAGCATTTTTCTTTTTGATACATTTTTTAATACTTTCATGCTTTCAGGATTATCTGACAGGTCACGCTTAAGACTTTTCATCTTAACCTCTCTCAATGGGCCTCCATCTTTACTATAAACATCTTTATCCGTAGTAGTCGTTGTTACTGTTCCTGTTGAATGATTATACATAGTGCCAGTTTTAGAATTTAACTGATTAAATAGTTTAATTCTCTTACCCTCTTTATATGATTTATATATGACCGGATGCCCTGATGGCCAGTCAACCATATAAAAACTATTGGCTGTTGCAAATCTATCTATGGCCAAAATGCTTATTTCTTTGCCATCAGCTACTACTTTGTTAGACATAGTTTCAATTGTTACTTCATCAAAACATTCCTTACTACCTTCTCTGAATTGAATAAATTGTTGACAGGAATCTGCATCCTGAGCATATGTGGCAGATAACAATAAGGGAAAAAATGTTAAACAAAGTACTACGAAAAATTCCTTCATTATTAGACTGGTTATTTATTAAGATGAAACAATCATATTAAATGAATTGGTTAAAAAACACCAGGTGTAATAATATGATTTTCAACGGACTTGTAAGCATTAGCAGCTAAAAAAACTAGTTCTAAATGTATTCTACGAAAGGTCCAGCCCTTTACCTGCTTCTTCCTGGGGCTGGTAAAAAATTCTTTGTGTTGGGTATGCCAGGTGAATATCACTATTCTCGGCAAAGGCATCCAGTACTTCTTCCCAAATAGCCTGCTCT
>JBDLIU010000072.1:0-17591 GCA_039714715.1 Bacteroidota bacterium | reverse complement strand
GGCTCTGATCGGATTACAGGCTCTGATCGGGTTACGGGCTCTGATCCGGGCCTAATATAACAGGTCGTTATAGGGATACCTTTTCACATGGATCTCCTTTACCTTCTGGTAGAGTTGATCCTTCAGTTCATCAATGCGGGTCTTTTTCAGGGCAGAAATAAACAGGGCCTCCTTATGGACTGAAGTCCAGTATTTCTTCTGATCGTCCAGACTCAGGTTCTCTTTGGTGGAAGGCAGGAGGTCATCCTCTTCCTTTTCGATGAAGGTATAGGCATCTGTCTTGTTAAAGACCAGCATGACGGGAGTACCGGTAGTTCCAAGTTCCCCGAGGGTTTCCTCCACCACCTCGATCTGCTCTTCGAAGTTGGGATGTGATATATCCACCAGGTGGATCAGGATATCTGCTTCGCGAACCTCATCCAGGGTGGATTTAAAGGATTCGACCAGGTGGGTGGGCAATTTCCTGATAAAACCCACCGTATCGGAAAGCAGAAAGGGCAGGTTCTCCACCACCACCTTTCTGACGGTTGTATCCAGGGTTGCAAAAAGTTTATTCTCGGCAAATACATTGGACTTGCTCAACAGGTTCATCAATGTGGACTTCCCTGCATTGGTATATCCTACCAGAGCCACCCGGACCATCTTGCCCCGGTTCTTGCGCTGCACCATCATCTGCTTGTCGATCCGGGTCAGCTGCTCCTTCAGCCTGGCAATCTTATCCCTGATGATCCGGCGGTCCGTCTCAATCTCAGTTTCACCGGGTCCCCTCAGGCCAATCCCACCACGCTGACGTTCCAGGTGGGTCCACATCCGTGTCAGGCGGGGAAGCAGATATTGATATTGTGCCAGTTCCACCTGGGTTTTGGCATGTGCCGTCTGCGCCCTGCCCGCAAATATATCCAGGATCAGGTTGGTCCTGTCAAGGATCCGGCATTTCAGTTCCCGTTCAATGTTCCTCAGTTGCGAGGGTGAAAGCTCATCATCAAAAATGACCATGTCGATCTCTTCCTCCTTCACAAATTCCTTCACCTCGTTCAGCTTACCCGATCCGATAAAGGTCCTTGGATGAGGCACTTCCAGTCGCTGAGTATAGACAGCACGAATCTCAGCACCGGCTGTCTCAGCCAGAAAAGCCAACTCCTCCAGGTATTCCCTGGCCATCCCTTCTGTCTGGTTCTGAGTTATTACCCCCACCAAAACAGCAGTCTCCGGGTACGGTCTATGATCCCAATAATCTCCCATGATTCGCAATCAGGGTGCAAAAATAAGAATGTCTATTGAATATAAAACAAAAATGACTGCAGAAAGCGGGCTTGCTTTGCTGCAGTCATTTTTACAGGAGCTCAATTATCCCTACTTAATAAGTTGCCTGTTGGCGTATATAGCGTTTCGGATGGCCGGCTTAACAGTTTCGGTACACATCATCACCATCTCCACATCGGAGGGGAAGGGGATCTTTTCCTGCCGGGTCTTTTCCAGTGCTTCATCACTAAGCGCTCCTTCATCTCCAACGGACCTGGCAGAGGAGTGCTCAAACTGATTTGCTGCGCCAAAGGGTTCTTTCTGCATCAGCATCTCGGGCTCCATGGAAAGCATTTCCACCTCTCCCCTGATCTCCACAGCTTTATACTGCTTTGTTTCAATCAGTGTGCAGCTTATGTCCTTGAACTTCTGTAGTTTAATGTCATTGCCTGCAGTGTCTTTCATCACGTTGCCATTGGCATCAAGCACATACTCGAAGCCATTGGCAATCTTCTTATTAAATACCTGGTCGGTATCCTTGACGTCATCCGGCGAAACCATGATCGACATTATTTTTACCATTATGGCGTAATCGTAATCAGCATCCTCATCCATATGTTTGAAATGATATTCCACCCATTCTGAACTGAGTCCCCTGGTATCGAAGGAGATCAGATCTTCCTCCACCTGCGGGGGCAACTGCAGAGGTGACTGGTTAGCTACTTCCACAATCACCCTGCTAATCCCTTTCAAATGTGCTTCAAAGATCATTTCATCTATATCGGGGAATTGTCCCCCGCTGTATTCCGCAGCCTTCACCAGCTGGTAATAGGCATTTCGGTAATCCTCTTTCTGCAGGGCATTATCCAGCAGTCCTTTCCCATTGTTGTAGAAGAAATCAGCTGCTTTACGCTTGGCAGCAATCATTTCCCCATCGTAATCCACGTAATCATAACTGAAGGTTTTGCCATCGACGGTCATGGGCGTCACTGTACGCACCTGGCGCTGACGCTCTTTTAACATATTGTACTTGGAAAAAATCTCGTCGTAATTATCCGGATTATTCTCCATGGCCAGGTACTTGATCCGGTCAATATCCCTTTCATTGGCGAGCTTGTAGGCCCTGTCCATTTCCTCCGCATCATCGAGATTCGGCCTTCTGATTAGTTTCTTAACTGACTTGTCAATAACAGCGTCATAATTCCCCTGTTGAAGCTTCTTGGTGGTGGATCCACATCCGGAAAGCAGCAAGGCTGCAACAAACAATGTAATAATCTTTTGCATGATAAAATAGGTTGGTCTGCCGCATGTATATACGAGGCTGTGAAAAAAAAGTTCCCTTAGCTTTTTGCAAGAAAAAAGCCGGCACTGGGCCGGCTTAAATATCATAGGTCGAAAAATCTACTGAAGGACGAAGTTGATGGGGAAAGTAAACAACACCTTTACGGATTTTCCACGCTGCCTTCCCGGGACCCACTTTGGGGATGACATTACCACCCTGATGGCTTCCTTGTCCAGGGCCGGATCCACACTCCGTACCACAACTGCATCCACCACCTGTCCAGTCTTATTTACAGCAAACTGAACAATCACACGTCCGCTGATCCCGTTCTCAGCAGCAATTTCAGGATACCTCAGGTTCTGTGCAATGTACTTCCGGAACTCTGTGGCAGGATCTCCACCGTTGAACGTCGGCATATCCTCCACAATATAGAATACCTCCTCTTCATCGATTTCTTCATCATCATCTCCCATCATGCTGGTAAAATCGTATTCGGTATCATCAGTAGCTTCCATATCGAAATCGAAATCATCTTCGATTTCCACGTCGTCATCAACAATATCAAGTACTTCTGCAACCTTGGGCTGCTCAGGCTTGGGTTCCGGTTTTGGCTCTTCCCTGCGGGTGATCTGCATCATCTCGTCTTCAAACTGAATCTCCTGAACCATTTCAGTATCGTCTTCTTTACCTTCGCCTTTTGTCCATTCAAAGGCAACCAAAATAATGGCGAGTGCTACCACGAGTCCGATCTCGAGGAACATTCCCTTTCTTTTTTCCAGATCTGCCTTCTTTGATTTTTTCAGTTCCATGTCTGTTGTGAATTAGGGCAATAAAAATAGTGAATTACTTAGTATATATCAAAAAGAAAATAAGTTAAGCTTAAATAACACCTTTAAAACCACAAATATTCTGCCAATCTGCTGTTTTGAACTTGCAAATTTTATATTAATTTTGCCACGCGTTGGGGCATTAGCTCAGTTGGCTAGAGCGTTTGACTGGCAGTCAAGAGGTCATCGGTTCGATTCCGATATGCTCCACTTTGATAATCAAGACCTTGCAAAATTGCAGGGTCTTTTTTATTTGAAACAGTGTCCTGGGGTAGTGTCCTTTGTATTTCTTTCGAAGGACGCTGAGGGAACACTCTAAAACCTCTCTTGACCATATCTTTGGCAATCTCCTTTCTGTCAATATAGTGCTTTGCAGTGGTTTTATAATCAGAATGCTGCATTGATGCTCCCCTTCGCAGAAACATATCTTCGGCTGTTACATAGGTTTGACGAAGATGTTTAAACTGTATATTATAGTCCCTTCCAAGTTTATTGAAGAAGAATGCAAAGTACTTGCTGGTGTATCTTTCCATTGATTTCCTGTAAGGCTCTTCTGGGGCAATGATATACTCGTCACAATTCTTCTTTGCATCCAATCCAAGTGTAGTAAGTAAATCCAAAAGTTCTACCCCTATTGGAACGTATGCATATTGCAGTTCCATTTCCTTGGTGTTATTCTGTAACTGGTTAAGTTTATTGTTAGGACTCATAATGTACATCGGGGTATCACCCTCAAATTTCACCATATTCCATTTCATCATGAACACCTCTATATTTCTTCGCCCAGTGTATGCCTTCAACATAATCACATCCTTAAGCCAGGGACGAAACATATTTCGTTTTGTCTTGCCGATTTGAGCGCGGGAGTTCTCTGGTGAAATAACATCCAATAAATCATAGAAGTCCTTTGGAGCAATAGTGATATCGGTTTGACTTTCAGATTTCATGGACACATCCTTCCAGATATTTTTCAAAGGATATCCTTTGGTTAATATCAAATAATTAAAGAATGTTTTAAGAGCTTTAATTTTGTCATTGAAGGTGTAGTTCGAGTTCCCCTTATCTTCAATGTATTTACAATATTCTCCTACTAAAGAGTCAGAGATTGAAGCCAATTTAAACTTTTCAAGGTCATACTTCTTCTTGGATACGAATTGGACAAATTCTTTCAAGAATTGAATCGTTGTTTTTATGTGAGATTCAGATAGATATTTCTTCTTATGATGTGGGATCCCCACGTCATGCAAATAGTCCACATACATAGCTACAGCATCTATCAGCAGTTCTGGCTTTTCCAGTTCCGTATTTTCCTCATACAAATGAGGATTGTATACCCGATGCTTAAATTCAAGAAATTCCTTAACTGCTTCATCAAAGGTTTTAGAAGATAAATTATTTGATGTCCTTTCGCCACCAGTATTTGGGATTTTTATAAGAGCTTTGTAGAACTGACGTTCCAACGGATGATTACAAATCTTCTTTCCACTTTGTTTGTGGTATACGTTTCTACCACAATCGTGGCAACAAACAAACAGTCCTGGATACTTGTGGTATTCTAATGTTTTATTCATGATACAATATTATTTTTTAATGGACTCCAGGATTCCCTGGCTCCATTTTGATTTTGGTTGGTACCTTTTTTGGGCAATCATTTTCTGCTCTTCAGCCAAAGATAAATGCAGATTCCCATTTTCGGCTCGCATATAAAACTTATTCCACTCCTTACCATATTTCCTCTTGAATTCTTCTATAACAGGCTTATTATAAGCCATGTTGAATTCAGATTCAATTACATACTTACCAGAACAATCTTGAAAGACTGTGACATCATTTCTCTCACACCATTTTCCGACGGTCCTTATATCCTTCTTGTTTATCATCATCAGGATATCTTTCAAGTAAATTCTTCCTAATCCATTCTTAATCAATTTTCAAGTGAATATTTTTTTGATCCTCATTGGAGGATAGTATTTCATATAGAATCAAATTGATGATTAGTTTGTTTTTTTTGATAATTGACGATTCATCTGTAAATTCGATTACGCTTTAAATCAATTATCTATATCAGAAAATGAATTGGCTATCATTCTTATTTAATTCAAGAGAAACATCTAAATCGGAAGAAAAAATCAAGCTTACAGTCCGACAAGGAGAAGCCGTTCAGGTTGATAACGTTTTTGAAGCTTGGACTTCTGGAGACCTTTCAGAGATGCTGAAATCAGTTCAAAAAAAGACGAATCCCATTGACAGACATTTTCTACTCCAAAACATCGTTAATGAGACCTATAAACTCCGAAAAGAAGATAACCATCGTGATACCTGCATTAAATATTCCGAGATTCACTTAGTAGAATTTCCCGCAATTGCACCAGCACTGAAAAAGGATTTAGGAGGCTACCTACCAAGAGTAACAACATTTCAAAATTATGCAACCGTTCTGACAGAAAATGGCAATTATGAAAAAGCCATTGAGGTTTGTAAGCATGCTATTTCATTTGGCTTGCATGATGGAACAAAATCTGGATACCAGGGTAGAATTGAAAGGATTAAGAAAAAGCAAGAAACATAGAATTTGTAAAATAATCATCCTAATATTTCATAGGGAACAATTCTTTTCCATAAATCCACAGGAATTTGTCAATTTCTTTGAGGTTGAATTCTGTCAATTCATAGTATTCAATAAAGTCCAGGATAATCCCCTTGAATTTGGAGAAATCTTTCATCTCGGAATTTCTGAAAACTGAGAATGAATCCTGTTTCCGATATGCAAGAAGGACTTTTTCGACGAAGGAATCGAAAATTGCATAAGATTCCTGATTATGCCAGTTGCAGTATTTGGTTGCGAATGAATAGAAGTTTATTTCAGTTCCATTCTTATTTTTGATTCCGTGACCTGATGCAATTAGTTTCACAGCAACAGGATCCCCCTTCTTTAGTAGTGGGTCGATATTTAATTCCAAGATATGTTGAGATAGACGATATGTCGCATATACTTGGGTACTGTACATGTCGTTAATCACACTAATCTTCAATAGAATATCTTCAAGATTCTTGTTTTTGGGGAATGCTCTAAAAAGTTTAATAATTGCTTGGTCAGCTGGATAATACCGTTCATCGTTATTGAATTTCTCAATATACTCAGCAACCAGGGTATTAGTTGGAGTTTCTAGTGTAGTCATTGTGATGTTACTTGTATTAGTTCATCATTTGAACTAAAATACAAAAAACTATTCCATGTTACCTGATTCAACTTTCTAGTTAATTAGAAAAGGGTGCTTAATCGAAATTCAGCACCCTTATCCAATTATGCATGGTTTAAATAATATCATTCTGAATCTTTTAGTTTATCATCATCTATCAATTCATAACAAAATCCGTTGTGAAGCCATCCAGATTCATCACTTATTCTATCCATTAGGATGTCCTCGATATCTTCTTTCGTGTCCCACTTCTCAACTTCAATCTCAATTAAAAAGTCTTGTGGTAAATCAATAGTTTGGCCATCAGTTTCCCAATCGACATCATAGATTCTGTAAATCTTTCTGTTTGTTTTTGTTTCATTTGTTTTCATAATCTCTTTGTTTTAATTATTAATAAATATGTTAATTATTCTTTATAGGGTAGAACTCTCATTTTGTCCGAGAAAAAATGAACTTTTTTGCTTTTTTTTCCTCTCCGGGTGATTCTATAACTAGAAAGCACTGCTAATACGGTTCGATAAGCTACAAAACCCCATTATTCCTGATCTGCACTACTTACGATATAATCCATAGTATTCATCTCAAAAGTATAGATATACCCCTGTTCATCCCACAATTCAAATCTTGTGTGTTTATCCCCCATGTCAAGATTAGTAATCACATAGGTCGTTGCCGCTAGAAATGAATAGGTTTTAGTGTCTACTATAAGACAAGGGATACTGTTCTTTAACTCAATGCTCTCCGAAACTCTGTTCCTTTTAATGTTTTGTACTATTTCTTTCATATTTTTTAATTTTTAAATGATTAATAATTCGTGTTAACTATCTCTTTTAGTTGTGTGTGTTTGAATAGTCCGAGGTTCATGGACTTTTTTTTCAGAATAATTATCAATGGAGGAATCAAGCAGCAACCTGTGTGTCCATAACCCTAATTTTATTTGAGGATTTTTCGGATAGGTTTTTTCTCAGTTTTTCCTGTTCACTCTTCTCTTTCAATTCCGATTTGTTCTTATTCATAAGCACAAATACATTCTCATTCAACTCTTTTCCAATATTCCTATGTTTCTTTAATCCTAGGATATTCTTAACATCACTCTCCGATAGATTGAATCTTGTACTTATCCTCCTTATTGAAAAACTACCTGATTTTTCGGAATAGAATTCCTTAATCTCCAATACCTTTGACTTCGGAATTCTTCTCTTATTCTTGATTCCGATGTTGAAATGTCGACCAACAGTTAAATACCGTCCTTGTAATCCGTGAATCTGGTAATACTTGTATATTGAGATTTTATATAATTCACAGACGTAATCCCTGTCAAATCCCTCTGATATTAATTCCTTAACCTTTTTTGCAGTGGTTTTCTGTTCGGGTGATAGGTCGGGAAGAAATGATACAATCTGTTCATTCAGGTCTTTCCTGATATTTTTATGACACCTTAACGTTTTTATAGAATATATCTTCTGATAAGAATAATCCTGGTTGAATTCAGAATGAATATCTTTTCTTATTGATGAAATTGAGTGACCGTTTGATAGTAATTCTTTTATCCGACCAATTTCTTTAACTGAGGTTACGTCAAGTGTTGATTTTTTAACCTTCCTATTCTTCGATTTCAAATTATTTACATGATTCAGGATGAATCTTGTTTTAACATATCTCTCAGTTGGGATTAGTCTTACATTTGAGTATTCTACTTGTTCTTCTGAAATTTCAGTTCCAACGAAACTACAATTTGACAATAAACTTCCAACACCAGTCGTACCTGTTCCCATGAAGGGATCGAATACAAGATCACCTTCAACACCATACATCTCAATACCTTTCTTTACTAAATCTACTGAGAATGTAGCTTCGTTTCCTTTTTTACTTTTTCCGTTTGGACAGGAGATCATATTCCTCATTGTTGATCTATGTATCAATCCATTTGGTTGGACAGATGTGATTCTTCTGTTAATATGAAATGAGTCCTGTTCACTCTTCCTAGCGAATACAAATACATATTCAAAAATCCTGTCAAGTCTGTTTGTTGTTGATATTGGAGTACAATTGTCCTTCAACCAAGCAATCGTATCTACTTTTTTGAACTCAGTAAATCGTTCTACATCAGCAACGACTCTTTCTGGTAGTGATGAATCAATTTTACCGTAGGATATGTTCCATAATACGACCCTATCCTCAGAAAGAATCTTGTTGAACTGATTAAAGAGTTTTATCATCCAATCAAGATATTCCTCACTTGTCATTTTGTCTTTATACTTATCATAAGGTCTTTTGATATTATATGGAGGACTACTTACAATTAGGTCTACCTTTTGGTTTTTTCTGATTAGATCATTAATCATGAAATCTTCACATGGTTTCTGAATGAATTGATTTTTAATTTGTGTCATAATCTTATGGTTTTAAATGTTAATACTAAGTTTTCTTGTCTTGATGTCATTTTTATCTAGTCAAGCTGCGACTACTAAGTCTGTCTCTCTACTCCTATGTGTAGATTTGAAGTTCTTCTGTTTTTCAGATGTATGTATATTCTCCCTTTTTTTCTTGACTGATGATTTTGTGGATCGAACCACTAGTTGAATTATAATTCTGTCATTGTACCTCTTTCCTATATTCCTGTGTTTCCTTAGTTTCAGGATATGACTGACATCACTGGGTGATAGCTCCACTTGTTCGGCAATGGATTTGTAAGTAGTTCTTTCGGTTGATTCAGAATGGAGTTTCTTTACTAAATGAACCTTTGATACAGGTATCTTTACCTTATTCCTAATCTTATCATTTAAGTTCCTACTGATAGTATAACAATGACCTTGTAGTCCGTGAATCTTGTAATACATATACTTTGATAACTGGTAGGATTCACATATATAATCAGGATCAAATCCTTCCGATATTGATGTCTTGACATTATGAACTAACTCTTCCTGTTCCGAACTTAACTTCGGGAGATAGGACACAATCCTTTCATTTAACTCTTCCCTGATTTTTCGATGACATTTTAATGTCTTGATTGAGTAAATCTGTTGAGCTGAATATTCTTCTCCATATTCTATCCTCATTATTTCCCTTATTGAGGAAGTCTTATACCCTTTTGATAGTAATTCTTTAATCTTCTCAACTCCATTCTCACCAATTGAACCGTCATCCATTATTGTTTGTCCAGAATCATGTGATGAATTGGGATCAAACCAATCAATTTCTGGTTTTCCAAAGTACTTACGGTCGAAGATGAACCAAGCAAATGCCATTACACCACCTGTTGCCTTTACGCCACCTTTATGAGTGACGATTCTTTTAGAATACACCAAAACTTTTTCAAGATTTCCAATATTAAATAGCTCATTAAATCTTTCTTTTGATTCGAGGAATTGAATCTTATGAAGAATACATATTTTTCCAGGAGTGTGTTTTAAACCAATCTTTACCCAACTCTTAGAATACTTGAAGGGGGGATTAGTGACAATATTCTGAGCTCGATAAAAAGTGGGATTTTTCAAATAGTCATTAATCTCACCATACCCTCGATCAATAAGGTCACTTGAATATACCTTATAACCATATTCTTTCATTCTTTTCGACAATACTCCGTCTCCACATGCATTCTCCCAAATGGTTCCTTCAAGCTTTACCTTTGAGAATAAATCATCGATAATACTCGGATCTGATGAATAGAAGTCGTTCTCTTCTCTATCATTTACATTTCCGATTCCCGTCATTTGTCTTTGTACGTTTGTTGTTTCCATAATCTTTTGTTTTTAATTGTTAATACTATTGTTGTTTTTCTCTCGGTTTAAATTTATTTACGCCAACAAAATTACCAGAAATATCAATACGCACCAAGTCTATACGTCTGACTTTCAGTCATATAGGGATCGTCTTGTTACTAAAGTGATACTAGTGGAAGTATGATTTGTGGAAGATTGATCTAAGCTGCAGAAGTACAGGAGAATAACTAATTCACAGTGTATTCACAATGTAGTAACAATAGGGCTAAATATTTATATGGTTTTTTAAATACTTTTCGGAATGTTACTCTAATAGTTTACCTTACAGCTTGTTTACTGATGAAAGAGACAATAGAAGGAAGTACGTATTGGTTTTGTGTTAGAAAGTACATAGTCATTTAATAAAAAATATTATGCCCGAAGAAGAAGAAGAAGAAGAGACAAGGGATGCAATAACATCTGTAGCTATTTTAAATGTCGGTCTTGCTCATTTAAAAACGTATTTTAATTCCTTGAGAGGATTAAACAATTTAATTACTAGTATCAATGAAGAAGGACTAGACATTAATATGACCTTTAGTGATATTCTAAGAGAGTATATTAGTCTTAATCGTACTGATATTGACTCTAAAATTTCGGAATTAGAAAAAACTAAAATCTTAAATAATAGGTTACATCTAGCTTTATTGCATTTGGAAAGTGGAAGAACTCCTTCAGGTCCATATTATAAAACTACTGAGGCGGGTCAGTATCTATATTCTCTTTATGGTGTTGAAAAAAGCACAAGCGCTTGCAGAAGATTGATCAATAACCTTATAAATAAAGAGGATGGTAGAGGATTAGTTGCGCGTGGACCAGATAGGGGAAGTCATAAGACTATTTATGAATCAGATATCGACAAGTGGTATAATGAGTTTGGTACTGATCTTAAACTCCGTCAGAAATAGGGTTCCTGCTGCTCTATTAAAGTCCAGCATCCTTAAAGAAATCACCAATCTGCAAATCAAAGTATTTGAGCAGTGACAGTAGACTGATTAGATTATAGTTTTCATTTCCAGATTCAATCCTTTGAAGAGTATTCTTACTGACCATCACACCATCATTCTGCAATTGTTCTGCAAAATCTTTATAATTAAGATTTGTTCGTTCCTTTCTGATCTGTCGAATTCTTACACCGATTGTCTTTAAGGCATCTTCTAATACAGGATCGACTTCTCTTTTCATCATAATATTTTTTCAAAGATACATAATATACCCAATATATTGGGCAATACAATTTATTTGCCGTAGATTTGCATACCCAACATATGGGGTAATGTAATAATAAGAATATATGGCAACAATAATCGATTTAGTCAGGCAAGATTTCGAGAAGATTTATACATCAATCTTAAATAATCCTAAGGTGAACATTGACTTCGAGGATCTTCTTGATACCAATAGTAAGTCCATTACTAACTTACTAACCAATCTGACAGGAAAAGATGGAGTAATACTAGAAGAAAGGAATTGTCTTATTGAATTTCTTTCATTGATGGAAAGATCTGAGGATGCGTGCGGAGAGTATGATGAAGAAATTGAGCAAGAATTCATTGAGTATATTGAGAAATACCCAAATGTGAAGTCATTTGAGTTTTTCTTGATTAGATATCAATCGGAGTTCTTCAACGATGAAGGCATTGCTCCGGACGTTCGGGTAAACTTTTACCGGAATGTGTTCGAAAACTATCCTCACTTAGTGAATCTGGATGATTTTTCCGAGGAAAGTCAGCTATTACTACCAATCCTATTAAGTGATGACCCACCGGTATTCTATTTTGACATATTCAGAAAAGCTTTAGACACATTCCCTCATAAGGCAATCTTGAAATTTGTCCTATCAAGACTTTACGAAAAAAGCAATCTTGAAAAGTCAATAGAATACTGCTTACAATTCCTTGGTCAGATTGAATCCGATAGGACGTATGATTCTGTTGAAAATATCTACATCTATTCCGGAGATAGTATCACAATTGAAAACCATGTTGTAGCAATGTATACTTTGGCAGAACTCTTTTATATAAACAGTGAGTATGAATATTCATTGGATTATTGTGACAAATTATTGGAACACTATGAAAGTCATAAAGAAGCTGAGTATGATTTCTCCATGACATTCTTTGAGCCAATGATTATCAGATGCCGGATACATATGAAACAAAATAATGTTGATGCCTTTAGGAAAGATTTTGAACAAATAAGGAGAACATTCGAAGAAGAGGATATGAATACTGATGAATACCATGACCTATTAGATTTCGCAAATGACTTAAAGATGTAGTGTCCTGGTAGATTCTCTGAGACCTTAAACATCATTATTCATTTAAACAAAACATATGACAATATTCAAGACGATAATAGAATTGGTAAATATAGAAGGAAGTATAATTTCATTGTTGAAATGCGAAGAGGATAAAATCTACTTTCAAGCGAAATCTGAATCAAAGGAAATAATATGTCCTACAACTGCTCATACGGTATATTTATATCTGACACAGATATCTCTTATACAGGCATTCCTGATGTCAGAATCTGAACCGTATATAATAATAGACAATGGCAATACAACTGCCCATTATCTTGAATTCTCAGCATTTTCAGTGCCAGATGTTATAGCCAATTTAACTTTTGGAGATACTCTATTTCAACTAATACCAAAAGACAGTAGAACTCAAAAGTCTATTCCCGAGATAATGGCTCTTCTACCAGAAGTATATGATGGTCTAAAAATTACTGAAATTGAAGATATAGAATTGAGCGATGGAAATCCAAACTTCTTCTCTGATGATGCCCCAATAAGCATTGTTCAACTTGAATGCCAGGAGAATAATCCATACAACTTTGAATACTTAAAAGTAAAGCTCTTAAGCGGTGAGAACTATCTGCTTTGTCGTGTTTCACCATTCATGTTGAAGTTACTTTTTACAGGCATGACAATAAAGAGTTTTTTTATGGCTCAATCGAATAAGGAATTCTACCAAATTACTAAGAATGGAGTCTATAAGCAGTATAATTCCACAGGATTGCAAGGGATGTTTGAGAATTTATGGTACGGTTATTACTCATATTTCAACATTCCTGCTGAGTTTATCTCAGAGCAAGCAATCGAACTATTGGGTTATTATGAGCGAAATATTGTATTACCAGGGGGATATGGACAACAACCAGTAGAATTTGAGAAAGAATATCCAGTTGAAATTCAAATTAACAGAGCATAATATGAGATACGACATCTACGACTGTCTTTTATCAAATCTTGGGTACAATCATAAATGTGTAACCGAAGATATTCTGGAACAGAATCAGGAAGAAATCGATGCTTTAAAGAAAGAAATTGGATTGATAAAGAATGATGACCTGTACAACCTTTTCCTTTACGATGACTCAATCCATGACCAACTTGAAGCGGCAATGATTATTATGTCTCTCGGAATTCCACCTGAGGAAGCAATGTGGAAAATGTATCTGGCAAATAACACAGGTAGTTGTGTCTTAAAGACGGCTCCTTATAATGAGCTAAAAAGAATGCAGGATAAGTTGAAAGAAGAAAACTATTCATCTGCAATCATTAAAAAGGAAAAGGATGATGAATAAGAAAGTCGCACTGTACTGCCGGGTCTCTACCACAGGCGGAAAACAGACAAATGAGAATCAGAAAATCCGTTTGGAAGAGTATGTCAAATCCAAAGGATGGGATTATGATATTTACGAAGAACAGGAATCCACACGCAAAACCCGTCCCGTGAAACAAGCATTGCTGCAAAAAATCCGGAATAAGGAATACGATTCAGTGCTTGTTTTCAAGTTGGACAGATGGGCCAGGTCATCATCAGAATTGATTCTGGACACAAAGGAGATCCTGGATAAAGGTGTTGGTTTCATCTCCGTTTCTGACAATTTGGATTTTACCACTGCATCCGGAAAACTTCATTTTCAAATATTAAGTGCATTTGCAGAATTCGAGCGCGAATTGATCCGGGAAAGGACTGTAGAGGGCATTCGTAGGGCGAAGAAGAATGGGAAATCGTTGGGTAGGCCCAAGGGTTCAAAGGACACTAAGAAGCGTAAAAAATCAGGCTATATCCTACGGGAAGCGAAGAAGAAGCAGGAGCAGGATTCAGCAAAGGGAATAAATAAGGGAATTGAAGAATATTTGGATGGGTAGGTGGAAAAAAATTACATAAAATGGTTAAATCAGTTATTTCAAATCAGGTTTCAATTTTTCAGGATTGGCTTGGCTCAAATATTAAGCACTTCAATTATCCCCCCTATTTTGATCGTTATACGAGTAATTGTAATTCAGCTTTATTCAAATTCAAAGGGTTAACCGGTAAACTTACATTGAGTATTACAGATAAGAATATCGACATAATTGTGGAATAACAGGGGGAATCAGTTTTCGATATCCTTTATAATTGGGAGGTTCAAATCTATCAATCAGACAAAAAGAAGTTCTATTGTGGTTTATGCAAACTACATGCCTAACCGGTCTATGAAATTAGCCCCGGAGTGATAAAATCAGCAAACTCTAAATAGCTCTAATCCAAAGGAATATGTCTAATGTGCCAAAGTTGAATTAATTAGCACCGTGATATCTGTGGTGATAATCTATTAGAGTTTTTGTAGGTAATTTTCCATTAAGCCCATTCACTGTATCTAATTCATTGAAAATATCAGTCTTTAGGTTTCCTACTAAATTATCAACTTGTTCAGTGGCGGGATCCTGGTGTATTTCTTGACAGAATTGAGACCATATACCCAACATACTATTTCTAGCTGTGCTTAAAATGAGGCTGCCTGTATTTTTTTCAGTGAGTTTCCCCTCTGTCTTGAGCTGCTCGTCTTCTAACAAATTTTCGTAATTATTAATAATATCTATTATGCTCTCAATATCTTTGTTTTGCTGCCAGGCTTCTATAATCTTTCTTCCCGATATTACTATGCAGACAACAATTTTTCCTATTTCAGGCATTGCCATAATTAATATATTTTTGAATTTGCTATTTCAAAACGCAGGATTTCGATAGTCAATTATCTTTTGTGCAGCGCTTAAAGCATCCGCTTTTTTTACTTTCAATGCGACACAAAACCATCCAAGGGTTCCTTTTTCACTTATCCACACCTTTGAATTTTCCCATTCAACTAAGTATTGACTTCCCGATTTTGATTCGATTGTTCCGACTAATTCTCCCATGCCAAAAACAATATAGTTGAAAAGTTTTACTCTTACTCAAACTGCTTTCTCCCCCGGTTTCTCCCCGGCGCGATCCTGGAAAATGCAGCGCAAGTCAACAACCAAATCCTCTTCTTATCAAGGACACCTCCAGTTCAGTTGATCATCCTTATCAGCATTATTCTTCCAGTTTAGAGGCTGCAAATTTTTTATGTCATCTGAACCTCCTTTTGATACTGGCTTTATATGGTCAATTTCCCATCCATCTTGAGAATCTCTATTACTATGATCATAGAACTTCATTAATGAACCACAAATATCCTTCCGCCATGCTACTGGCGATAAATTGGGCATTACTTCACCTTTCTGCCATACAAGTCTTATGGTTGCTTCAGACCACGGATTCCCTAATCTGTCTGTGTTGCGTGTTCTTACCATTATTTCTGTTTATTATAAACTATGTAAACAATGTAAATTCCTGATTCCATCATATCACTCCCTCCGATCTGTTCATTATCACAATTAGGTAGACTATGAAACCTTTCTATTATGTACATTTCAAGACTGTCGATAGTATCTTTTATTGATGAGTGATCTACAACCTTATAAAAGTTATATTCTTGGGAATATTTCTTATTATACTTGTTTTCAATAGTCTGTCCAGTTTTACCTATTCTAAAATTGGACATTGACTTTAATTGCGGTTCAAGCTCTTTTGCTAATTCTTCAAACACTGCTATTATCTGAGTTTTTATTATAGGGCTCATTTTCTAAATGCTCTGCCACCCTACTCATCCATTTCCTACTCGGCGCGATCCTGGCGACGGTCATCGGTTTATGCATCTAATCATCAAACCAATGACTTATGAAAGTGGGGTATCATCCTTCCTTATCTATTCTTTACATTATCCATACCCTTAGAAGTAACAGTGCAAACTAATTTATCATCCAATTTTGACAGACTGTTTTCCCACTGCAATGGTTGTAGGTTTGATAGTTCATCTGTACCACCTTTAGATTCTGGTGTAATATGGTCAATCTCCCAACCAAATTTAGAATTTCTGTTTCCATACTGTATATGAGCAATCCAAGCTCCACATTTATCCTTCCTGAGAACCTTTGGATCAGTGCCGGAAACACCTGTAGCATTCTTCCAGACTTCTTGAACTTGTTCTTTAGTAAATACCATATTAGGACTTTCGTTATTAATACATATTTGAATAAGTTTTTTATAACAAAGGGTTTTGATAGTCGATTACTCCTTGTGCAGCGGATAAAGCATCCACCTTATGTACCTTCCGAGCGACACAATCCCATCCAAAAGTTCCATATTTTCTTACCGATACCTTATTATCCTCCCATTTGACAATGTATTGACTCCCCGATTTTGATACAATTGTTCCGATTATTTCTCCCATGTCAATTATACTTTGGTAATACAAATTTGTTACTGCTCATTTCGCCTTTCCACAAGTCTCTTTCGGATCAGCAGAAACCAGGATACAATTGTCAGATATTTCGATCATATTTTCTGATTGATTATGCTGCTGACACAGAGGAATGATGTACTGAGCACTATCTGTAAGATAAATCTTCTTCACATGAGCTCCAACAAGTTGCCCTTCAAGACATAAAATTGATGAACATAAGATGGCTTTACTGCCGCAAAAGTTTTCCCAATGTTGTAACCAACTGCCACAGTTGCAACTTTTATCAGCAGTTCTTGATATGGTCTTTACTTTTGTCATACTATATATTCTCGAAATAAATCAGGATTGTCCGAAAAATAAATCCAAATAATGATACCCCTGGAGGTTTCCCTTTATGCAGCAGCTATATTTTGCCGAAACACAAAGATAGCAAAAAACAAAAATTAAATTTCTCGGCAACTAATTGTCAAACAGACTGATAATTAGACGGATGTAATTATCGGCAATAAAAGAGCATAATTGTCGAGAAATGAATCAGTGTGATAACATTGATAAAAATGTGTATTTTTGAAGCAGCTCAAGAAATATTTATGAAGAGAAGAAATTATGCAATAGTATCGGTAGTCGCTGTTGTGATTTTGTTACTGATTTTTGGTAGCAAGATGTTCTT
>JBDLIU010000071.1:0-17802 GCA_039714715.1 Bacteroidota bacterium | reverse complement strand
CACTTAGCCATTTCATTATTAATACACATCTGTCCAAAAAGTGCTGCTTGCTGATCTCCGGCAATACCTGCAATGGGTATTGAAAGGTTGTTTGACAGGTTTGCATTTCCATATGTTTCAGATGAAGATCGTACTTCAGGTAACATTGAGTAGGGGATATCGAGTAGTTCAAGCAATTCCTTATCCCATTCAAGTTCATGAATGTTATATAACATGGTTCGGCTTGCATTGCTTACATCTGTAATATGCAATTGTCCCTTTGATAGATTCCATACAAGCCAGCTGTCGACAGTGCCAAATGCCAACTCGCCATTTTCAGCTTTTGTGCGAGCACCTTCAACATTATCTAATATCCATTTAACCTTTGTTGCAGAAAAATATGCATCAATCAATAACCCTGTTTTCTTCGTGATTGTATCTTCGAGTCCTGCAGTTTTAAGTTCCTGGCAGTAGTCTGCTGTTCTTCGATCTTGCCAAACAATTGCATTGTAAATAGGCTTGCCGCTATCCCTTTCCCATATAATAGTTGTTTCACGCTGGTTGGTAATACCAATGCCATTGATTTCTCCGCCTGATGGCAGTTTGCCTATCACATCATGCATTACAGCTTGTTGAGATGACCAAATCTCCATTGGGTCATGCTCTACCCAACCTGGTTTTGGGAAAATTTGTTTAAATTCTTTTTGAACAGTTTCAATTGCCTGTGCATTCTGATTATAAAGGATCGCTCTCGAACTGGTAGTGCCCTGGTCGAGGGCCATTATATACTTTGACATAAGCTTTAGTTAAAGCTTAAATATACAAAATGGTAATCTAAGATTATTTTATATAGGGAATAAAATAAATTCCATAAATAAAGTAAAAAACAGCAAAATAAAATGTATATTTGGAATATATAAGTGCAAAAAAGGAAATAATATCATGAAGAAAAAGTATACTACAAAAAGCACAACGAGTAAGATGGAAGAACCGATGGTGCCTCATATACCATTATTAGTTAAGCTTCAGGGTATGTCTTTTTTAGATATTACCGATGCACATATGTCTGGGCATTGGGTGCGCGATCTCGAAGAACAAACAAACCTTGGCAAAGAGGAGATGGCAGGCATTATGGGGATTAGTATGAGTAAATACTATGATCTTCTTAAATCAAAAGATATTGGAAGTGACAATATAGACGCACTGGCTGATTTTGCAACATTTTGGCAAAAAGGGCTCGATGCTTTTGATGAAGATGTGTCTTTGCTAAAAGAGTGGCTTGAATCGAGGAATGAAAACCTCGGGAATATAAAGCCTATAGAATTACTCAGTTCCAGAGTAGGGCGTAGAATACTGGAAAGTGCATTCCTAAGGATAGAATACAGCACTTACGGATGATTCTCTATCACCTGGAAAAGAAAAAATATGCAGATGTGTGGCCACCGGAAGGCACCTTATTTGCAGAGGGCAGATGGAATAAACCTGGCCAATGGGTAATTTATGCCTCATCAACAATCTCACTTGCTAAGTTGGAGATACTTGCCAATGAAAATAGCTTTTCAATTAAGAGAGTATGTATGACTATCGAAGTATCAGAAGAAGCAACCATATTTAATATCAAGAAAAACCAATTACCTTTCGACTGGCATAACAAGCCATATCCTGTTGGTTTAGCAGATCTAACCAGCAGGTTTCTGGCTTCTGGAAAACTCCTTATGCAGGTTCCCTCAGCACAGAGTTATACTGAGTCTAATTACCTGATTAATGTAAGGCATCAGAAATTTTATTCTTTTGTAAAGTTAAAGAAGGTTCAGGATGAACCATTTGATCCGAGATTGAAAACAGTAAGGTGATTGTATTAGTTCAGTGGCTGATGCTCAGCTCTCAATAGATCTACAATAGTTTTAACCGGGCTGAATGTTGAAACCGGTACTTCGATAAAAATGGTAAGCCAGTTGGCCATGGCACCATTCCAAAGGCCAGGATGCTCTAATACCTTAATTACCTGTCCATTTTGCGATTTCTCACTAATAAACGATGTCTCAGGATCGACATACTCCTTCAAATCAAACTTTTCACCTTTATAATTTTTTGTCCAGCAGACCAGGTCAACAGGGTTAAAATGTGTGGCTTGTTTTACAATCGCTGATTGTTCTTCATTCTTGAGATCAATTTGAGATGATTCAACAATCTGTAAAGATTCTTCTCCTTTAGAGTTTCTGGTCCAGAATGGACCACCACCAGGTTCTCCTTCGTTTTTAACCATACCACAGATTCTGATTGGTCGGTCTAATTTATTAATCAAAGTTGCCTGCTTTTCTGCTTCACTCAATTCATTAAATGAATCAGGGAGTTTTATATCCATATCACTCTGAATAGCTTTTGCTACTTCATCAGCGGAGATTGTGCCGGAATCAAACTTTGTTAAGTAATTACTTACTTTCTTTTGGATAGTCAAGAGGTAACCTGACAGTGCTTTCTTAAAGAACATCGTATTGGTCTTCATATGGTCAGGTTGAATATTATCAATGTTCTTCACGAAAATTAGGCCGGCATCAAGATTGTTCAGGTTTTGGATAAGTGATCCATGGCCACCTGGTCTGAACAACAGGCTGCCATCGGTATTTCTAAAAGGTACATTATCAGTATTTACTGCTACTGTATCTGTACTATGTGACTGATAACTGAAGGATATATTATAATTTTTACCTGTCTTTTCTTCAATGGATTTTCTAATGCTTTGCATAAGATCATTGAATTTTTCCTGATGTTCTTTACTGATGGTAAAATGAACGTTTACTTCATCCTGATCAGGTGAAGCCATTGCAGCTTCGATAAGGTGTTCTTCGAAAGCTGTTCTGGATATGTAATCATACTGATGGAATGGAATGAGTGCTTTTGGTAATTCAGCCAGTTTTAACACATTGATCATATTGTTTATAGCACAACTAAAATCAGGTTCACTCTCACACTTCATGTTATTATAGAAAGCAAATTTCTGGAAGTTATCTGCAAACTTTTCAACCTCACTACTTTTGCTTCCCGTTTCTAAAAACTGGTAAAAAGCCTTAAACATCCTGCTGGCAGCACCTGAGGCTGGCACAAAGCGTGTTAGCTTAACATGATTACTATTCTCTTTAAAATATTTAGCATATGATGCAGTATCTTCATTACTGAGCCTGACTATCCCTTTGTTAATAGTGGCAGCACCTGTTAATTGAACAGGATTAACACCTTCCTTAAATTGTTTTATTTGGGTTTCAAAGCTTTCCTGGCTGATACCAAGTTCATCAAGCTGAAGATTATCATTTGTGCTTAATTCAATCATAGTTCTTCGTATTTGCTAAAGAGTTCTCGCACTCTTGTGGGTATTTTATTTGCTTTTCCTGTTGTTTTATCAATATAAACCATTACGGTTGATGATTTGCAATGGATTGTATTGCCATTATTAGAGGTGATCTCATAATCCATCTTAAAACTAGTATTACCAAGTGATGTAGTTTTTACATGGCATTGAATCTTATCAAATGCTAAAACAGGAATAAGAAAATCAATGTCGATATGGGCAACAGCACTGCCAATTTCTTTAAGATCCCATCCTATTGTTTTGTAATATTCAATTCTGGCAGTCTCAAAATAGGTAATATAGGCAGCATTATTCAGGTGTCCGAGCATGTCGAAATCAGAATAACGCATTTGTATTGGAGTAGAGAACCTGTAATCACTCATTTACTACAGTAATTTTAGTTTTTTCAAACTGATCAATAAAATCACTTCCAAAAGCTATTGCAGGAGTCTTAAATCCGGGCTCAACGTCACCACCCAAAACTCTCTTAGCCCCTTCTACTGCAACTGCGGAAGTAAGTTGGTAAGACTCCATGGTCTGCATCTCCATAACCAACTCTTCTTTTCCATTACTTATTCTTCCCCAAATAAAGGTGAGCATTGTCTTTCTTTTTTCCAAAGAAGGTCCAGTCACTTTCCTTTTAATAATGGAACGTAAAATCCATTGCATAACGGCAGTTCTTGCCACCCAAGTTAGTTTTTTAAAAGATAGGATCGAATTCAGCATCTTTTTACTTACTCCAATATATACTTTTATATTGGGTATTCCTGTAGTATGGTAAGCCGTTAAAACATCACCTAGCGATACTGAAATACAAAGTCTTTCCTTATTTCCGAAAAATATATTCCTACTTTCATGTGCAAGTGGTATTTCTTTTAGCTGTCTGTTTTCACGAACCATGCCACCTTCGTGCAGTCGTTTGGTCCACGATAAGGCTGTACCACGAGATATGCCAGAATTACCCTGAAAAGCCAACTCCAGGTGCGTTCCGTCTGGCATTTTTTCTTTGAGTTTGGCTGCAAGGCAGTCAGTAGGTACCACATCAAAGCCTACTCCCGGAAGTAGCACCACCCCAGCCTCCTTAGCTTGTTGATCCAGGCTAGCTACATACTTAAAAACACTAACATCCCCCGTAATATCCAGGTAATCTGTTTTGTTACGAATACATGCAGGTACTACATATTTAACAGTTTCTGAGAATGGACCTGCACAATTGATTATTACATCAGTTGGCTCTAACTGGTTATCCCAGGCTTCCTTATTCCTAACATCGAAAGCAACAAAGTCGAGCGAATACTGTTGAGCGAGCTCTTGAAGCTTTTTGGAATTTCTTCCTCCCAGAACGGGTCTAAGACCTTGTTCTACTGCATCCTGTACAATTAGTTTTCCAGTATAACCGTAGGCCCCATAAATAAAGATTTTTTGCATTAAACAATTTAGTTAATCATTATCTCAAAGCGGTTTTTCCCCTTAGTTTCCAGCTTTCCGGTCTTTACATTGCCACGATTATTATTTAAGTCACCTTTTTCAATATGTAAATAATACACTTTCTCCTTCAGGTTCTTAAATTGCACAAAACCTTTCTCATTTGTTTTGCTCATTGCTATCGGGTTTTGCTCTTTTTTGTAGTCTTCAGCATTTTCGTAGATAGTAACACTTGCTCCCTCTACAATCAAGCTGTTTTCATCGATAACCACTATTTTAACCTTGGCAGGCTTACCACCTTGAATCATAAAAGACGACATGCTAAACGCAACTAGTATTAATAATAATGTTCTCATAAGAATGATTTTTATTGAATGACAAATTTAACTTGAAAAATCGGTTATCAGTATACCGGTTATCAGTATATAGGTGTATCGCATATGGTGGATCAGTAATTATCCTCAAATAACAAATACAAGTTCCGGATAACTATTAACCGATAACTAAAAAGACTACCTCAATAATACCACGCCACCATATTGCTCAATTGTACCACGATCTCTGAATGAGCTGGTAAATCTAACTACATAACTATATTGTCCTGCAGGAAGTAATTCTCCATTGAGTGTACCATTCCATTTAAAGCTTATATCGCTTGAATGGAATACCATGTCACCCCATTTGTTGAAGATGAATATTTCGAAATCTTCCACATACTCAGTATACAGGAAGAACTCCTTATTCACACCACCGGGTCTGAATGCATTAGGACCAAATACTTTAGGAATGCAATCCTCGAGCACTTCAGACTGGTCAGTTGTAATACAATTGAAATTGTTAGTTGCTTCAATTCTGTAAATTCCTCCTGCAGATATATCTATGGACTGGGTGGTTTCACCTGTATCCCACAAATAGCTGATAAAATCAGGGCCTGCGTCCAGGATGATATCTCCATCATCGGGGCAAAAGACGATTGCGCTTGAGAGGTTGGTTGGTGTAACAGGGGCTTTGATTACCTCCAGCGAATCAGAGTTACTACATCCAACAGGATCACTGGCAGTTACAACAAATGCTCCTGCTCTAATGCTTTGTATTTGAGATGTAATATCAGGTAAATCAACACCATTTAGTTCCCATGCATAAGTGAGGTTATTGGTCGATTGCCCTGCAGGTGTAGCTGTGAGGGTAAAAGGTTTTCCATCATCACAAGCTAATGTAGAAGTTAAAGTAACTGAAAATGGATCAGGTATAGTGATGGATTGATTTTCTGAAGTAAAACAGTTAAGATTTTGTAGGTTTGAAACACTTACTGTTTGAGTGCCTGATTGTGACAGGGTAATAGATTCGGTTGTTTCACCTGATGTCCAGCGGTATCCCAGCTGAGCATCATCAAAACCACCATCAGCGATTGCAGTTAAGATAACCTGACCATTACAAATGGAGGAGCTGTCTACATCTATCACAACTATTGGAGTAGGCACAAGTGTAACATCGATACTCATTATTGAATCACAGGTAGTTGCACTTGAAGCTTTAATAAACACTGTTTTATTCCCAAGAGAATCGTAGAGGGTAGAAAATGGATTGTACAACCCACTACTGTCAAGTGACCATTCAAAAGCAGGACTAGCTGTTATAGAACTTGCATACCCGGTAAAATCTAACGTTGTACCACATTCAGCGATAGTCGGTATGACTTGCAAATCAGTAACCGGGGTTGGATTAATAGTAATTGGAGCAAATGAGTTAGTACAACCTGCTCTTTCAACTTCAACAGAATATGAACCGTCAGCTAGTGTAGTAATACTGACAACATCTCCGGGGCCTGAATTTAAAGCTGTACCTGTGATACTGTCAGTAAGATCTATCTGATTTCTTACTACGTAATTAATGGCACCACCAGAAGTGCTTAGTTCGAAAGATAACTGTCCGTCATTTTTAAGACAACTTTCATCACTTGTAAGAACATTGGCAATTGCAAACGGTGCTGGCTCTGTTATTAGAATATTACCTACTTGCTCAGCACATGCAGACACATTATTAATAATTACTACTGTGTAAACTCCTGCAATAAGGTTAGGCACCTGAATATTATTATTAGGGCCGGTTGCTGCCTGTCCAGTGATGCTTAAAGGGCCTAATACAGAGTAGGTGAAATTACCTGCACTTGTCAGGTCTATAGTCATTACACCATCTGATCCACTGCAAAGTGTAACAGGGGAGGTCTCAATAGCTGTAAAAGAAGGTAATTCTCCAACTGTAATTATTGTTTCCTCCACCACAATACAGCCTGGATCAATGGGGTCTTCCACTTCAACTCTAACCGTATAGGTGCCACCGGGTAATGCCTGGGCACCGAAATCGAAAGTTCTTTGGTTGTTGGCTGGCACAACAGGATTGTTGTTGATATACCAATCATATACAGATGCGTTAGCCTGGCAATCCAGAGTAAGCGCATCACCTTCACACATGTTTAGATCCGGACCAAGGTTAACTGTAAAAGGAGGCCCTACAAAAACTGTTGCATTATTCATACAACCACTGGTTGTATCGGTTATTGCAACAGTATAATTACCTGTAGCTGTTACTGTTATACTTGATGTAGTTTCAGTAGTAGACCATAGAAACCCAAGGTCTGCCATATTAGCTGGTGGTACATCATATACATCAAGTAATGCTGAAGTACCACACAGTGGAAGGCCGGGAGGAAGTGATGAGGTCTGCGGTAGTGGGTTTACTGTAGCCGTATATGAAAAAGCCGTATTAAAACCGCATCGATTACCGATCTGAAGCGATACCAGATAATCACCGGCTATTGCCAGTGTTGTTGTATCAGTAAGATTTTGGGTAGTATAAACTATGTTATTTGAAGCATCTGCAATTTGCCAGAAGGCTGTGTCGATACTTGAAGATGGAATAGCTGCCAGAGAAATGGGTTGTCCAAGACAAATAGGACTGGATACAAAATAACCAGGAGCAGCTAATAAATTGCCAAATGCTTGAGAATAATTAGGCAATCCCAATCCACTATTTGTGCCTCCTGCAAGTGTGAATCCGCTGGCTGTAAATGTAGATGCGGTTGCTGTATCAGGATTAACAGTTATTGCTCCCAGACTGTTGCTGCCATCAATGGCTACATAGAGTTGTCCTGTTGGTGCAGTTTGGATGGCGCCTAATTGTCCACCAGTAGTCATAATAGGGGTAACCACATGCATTTTATCCAGAGTGTCGGCCCTGTATTCCATAATCATTGATGAACCTCCTGAACTTACTGTAGCAAACAGTTTTGTTCCTGAAGGGTCGAATTCTACTCCATAAACTTGTCCAACAGCTCCATCTGCTGTTAAATCTAATTGTATAAAATCAGTAAGTTCCCCACTACCATTGTCCCATTCGAATACTTCCAGGTAATTGGGGCCATTGGGTCCTTCTGCCAGTGCTACTGCCAGCTTATCACCGCCAACTGAAAACTTCATATATCCTTGTCCGAATTCTGGTGAGGAAGTGGAGTGATCGGAACCAATACTTGAGACAACAGCATTACCGAGGCCACCACCTGTAATAGGATATGCTCTAAAGTTATTATTGCCATATTCGTGAATGATAACCCAATTGCTGTTGGCTGTAAGTCTTTCAGTACTTTCAGTAAAAAGGGTAATGCCCTTTTGTGCTATACCTCCGGCACCATTATTCATTTTAACATCAAAGATTGAATAGCTAAAAGCATAACTCCCTGTACCGGAACCAGTTTCTTCGGTTGTGAAAATATAGTAGAGGGTTTCATCACCTGGGAATGGCACCGCAATAACTGATTGCGCAGAACCTGTTTGTCCGCCCAGGTTTGTATCTAGCAATGAATGTACTCCTGTAATTTTGTCTTTAACCCAGATATCATTTCCATCGGTATAAAAAATAACAATACCATTTCTGTCTGATATCGCTGTACATCCCTCAGGTGCATCCATCTGGCTGTCACCAATAGCACTTATGGCTGGTGGATTAAAGTCAATGCCTGCATTTTGCCCGAAATACCAGACGTTGGCCCTGTAATCCTGTAAACCATATTCTTGTACATTAACACCACCATAAGTACTGCAACCTGAAAATGGATCGGTTACAATGACATAGTAGTAACCAGCAGAATCGGGTGTTAAAACCGGGCCTGTATCGCCATTTGACCATTCGTAAGTTTCCGAACCGGAACCACCACTGACCTGAGAGGCTACACTGAATTGAGTACAGGAAGTAGGCATTCCATATTTTGGTAATTCACACTGACAGGCGATTGTATCAGCTACCAATGTTAGTTGAAGATCAAACTGAGTGATTGGTACAGGATGAACTGCGCTGGCAGTTTGACCATTTATTTCTGCCGTGAGTGTTACATTAAATGTCCCACCGCTGGCGTAAGTGTAAATAGGAGACAATAAACTGGAATTACCTATTCCATCACCAAAATCCCAGTAAACATTGTCTGGCGCAGGTGAAATTAGAGGATAAAATGAAGTTGGTGAGTTGGAGCAGGTGCCAGCGAAAGTGAAATCAACATTGAGTACTAATTGCCTTTCGGGCAGTAATGCTGGGAACTGATATGAATTAAAGTTCTGGTCATTAAACACAGTAGTGTTATATTGAACCAGAGACGCGACAGAGTCTGCATCACTTATTCCACCAACAACAAATGGGCCACCATTATAATCCTGGTACAGATGGTAAATATTGCCATCGGGCCCTGTTTGTAATCCATAACTACCAAAAACCTGTGATGGAAGAACAGATACCATTGAACTCGAAGATGGTAGTGTCGAGTCCCATTGGAGCAAATCTCCTACACCTGCAGTACCACCATATCGTGATACATATAGTTTGGTGCCATCTGACGACCATTCTACATCATAAACTGCTTCTGATGTTACATCAGCATAACCGGAATTAAGAATTACAGTATCATAAGCTAAAACACCTGAAGCTCTGTCAAAATCCAGGATATGTATATTGGTATTATTCGAACGAGGCGAAACAGCAATTTTGCCACTCGCGTCAGAATAACTCAAATTGGCGGCACTTAAAGATAAGCCTAAATTGTAAATACTTTCATTCCAGGTGGCTGGGTCAGCATCACTTATTTCTAAAACCTTGTATGTATTGCTGGCATCATCTACAGTAATAAGCCAATAACCTGATAAATCCGTTTTTGCAAGTGCCAGCATAGCATCACTTGGCGTTGCCGTACTACTGGAAACAGGGTCGTTTAAAACAGCGATTGATCCCAGGTTGGGCTGAGGAAATACCGCATTCCCTGATTGCGTCATATCAACAACTGAATAATTTATTTCATTCGCTGAAGTATTAGTAAAAATTATGTACCTGTCATTATTGCCCGGTGTAGAGATTATGGCGGTGTTTTGGTTTTTACTTTGATCTGCATTGAGTTGCGATAACCCTCCATTGGTACCATCCATATACAGATGGTTAGCATCATATACATATCTTCCATCTGTATAAAAAAGAAGATCGCCTGTTTCCGGTTCATTGGCAGTAGCGTTGCCAAAAGTGCCAAACGGAGTGGACATATACTGGTCATCTAAAGTAATATCCTGGTCAGGTCGACTAAAACGAATGGCATAATCTGAATTGCCAAAATACCAGTTTTGCCCAGAATAGGAAGTTTGTCCAAATATGTTATTTGTAAATAGAGTTATTAATAAAAGCCCTGCTAGTAGAACTATTCTGAGTTTAGGCATATCGCGATACAATCAATTCCTTATTTATCAACGTTTTTCTTTTTAATCTAGATACATTTTTGAGCAAAAAAGTAACTTGTAACAATGAAACGACTAATTTATGCCAATTAAATGGGCATGTAAACAATATTGAATAAAAATAAAGCCTAATATACTGATAGGCTGTGCTATTTTTGTTAGTAGAACTTAATTTTATTAATCTAGCAACATATTCTAAATTTGAGCTCAATAACAATTAATGATTTTAAACGTTATTGTTAATGTTAAATTGTTTTGAATAAGTCATTTGACTAAGTATATAGTAACTAACATATTGAAGATCAAGTCTATGGCACATTATGTGTCACTGGTAAGCATTTTATTGCTTTTAATAACAGGACTAAAAGCACAGGATGTTCAGTTTTCCCAGTTTTATTCTGCACCACTTTACCTTAATCCGGCTTTAACAGGGGCTACACAATATACCCGGGTTGGCAGTAACTACAGGAGTCAGTGGCCGGCATTAGAAGCAAATTTTATAACCACGGCCGCCTGGGTGGATCATTTTATTGATGATAAGAATAGTGGGATTGGGTTTCTTATTCAAACTGACAAAGAAGGCCTTGCGGGATTGAGATCAACAAGTTTTACCGGCCTTTATGCTTACCAGATGCCAATTACTAAAGAGTTTAGGGTTAGGGTAGGAGCATCTGCAGGTTACGTGCTCAGAGATATTAACTTCTCGAATCTTACGTTTGGTGATCAATATGACGCAAATGGCTTTATCTCAGTGCCTACTGCTGAAGTATTTGACACAGGGGCTCAAAAGAGCTACTTTGATATGTCTTTAGGAGGATTGCTGTATTCACAAAATGCATGGCTGGGAGTAGCCAATAGTCATACAACAATGCCTAATCAATCTTTAATCGGACAGGAGAGTCGATTGCCAATGAAGTGGTCAGTACATGGTGGTTACAAATTCTTTTTAAAGTCAGGATTAATTGATCATGGCATGTATGCAGAGGAGCAGGAAAGAAGCTTAGCACCAACATTTCAGTATAAGAAGCAGGGAGAGTTTAATCAATTAGACCTTGGATTGTACTTCACAATAGAACCTATTGTGATAGGAACGTGGTATAGAGGGTTTCCTTTTAAGAATGTTGGCGAGTTTATAAATAATGAGTCGATAGTTATTTTACTGGGTTACAGTAAAAAGAATAAAGACAACATACTTAACATTGGATACAGTTATGATATAACTATATCAAAACTAGGCTCAAGTAGTGGGGGAGCCCATGAATTTTCTATTTCATATGCATGGTTTACAGGCGATCCCCGTAAACCACCCAAGCATATTATGCAAATCCCTTGTCCGGATTTTTAGAAACAAGACTTACAACTTGCCCCAATACCGGATAATTTGATAATTTCTCCTACTTTTGCGCACTGAAAATCAATAATTGTGACAGGATCAGAATATTTATGGATAATCACCGGAATAATTATTTTCGGTTATGTTGTAGGAGAAATACTAGACTGGCTAAATCTTAGCTATAGTAAGAAGGAAGTTCCTCCGGAAGCTAATGGAATTTATGATGAAGAAAAATATGCTCAATCGCAGAAATATCACAGCGTTACGGCCAGGTTTTCATTTATAACATCAGCATTTTCAACGATACTAACACTAATGTTTCTTTGGCTTGGAGGTTTTGGCTGGCTGGATGGCATAATTTCTTCTTATGTTGGAAATGAAATTTTGCTCGCACTTGCCTTTTTCGGAATATTATTCTTGATATCTGATATTATCAATATCCCTTTTCAGCTTTATTCAGTTTTTGTAATAGAAGAAAAGTTTGGGTTTAATAAGACAACTATAAAAACCTTTTTTCTTGACAAGGTAAAAGGTTATATGATCGGTGCTATCCTTGGAGGAGGAATTCTGGCAGTTTTGATATACCTTGTTATGGCTTTAGAATCTAATTTTTGGTTGGTCTTCTGGGTGGTGATCGGGCTGTTTATGGTTTTTATGAATATGTTCTATACTACTTTAATCCTTCCTCTTTTTAATAAACTATCTCCATTAGAAGAAGGCTCATTGAGAGAAGCTATAGAGCAATACAGCTCAAAGGTTGGTTTCCCTCTTACAAACATCTATGTGATAGATGGTTCCAAGCGTTCTAGTAAAGCCAATGCGTTTTTCTCTGGCCTTGGAAAGAAGAAGAAAGTAGTATTGTATGATACTTTAATTGAGAATCATAGTGATGAAGAATTGGTGTCCATATTTGCTCATGAGGTGGGTCATTATAAGAAAAGGCATATTCAGTGGGGATTGATTCTTTCCCTTCTGCAAACAGGCCTTATGCTCTTCATTTTATCATTGATGATATTCAATAATGAGCTTTCATCTGCCTTAGGTGCTGAAACGATGAGAATACACCTCAATCTGATAGCATTTGGCATATTGTATACACCTATTTCAATGATTACAGGTCTTTTCCTCAATATGCTGAGTAGAAAGAATGAATTTGAAGCAGACAGGTATGCGGTAAATACAAGCAATGGTAATGATTTAGCCAACGCATTAAAGAAACTGTCGTCTGATAACCTTAGCAATTTACTGCCTCATCCTGCTTATGTTTTTATGAATTACTCTCATCCGCCTTTATTGAAAAGACTGGAAGCAATTAGGGGAAACATTTAATTTGAGAAATTATAGAAAATCAATATCTACGTTTAACGGGATTTTCATCAGGTATTGCAATGCTTCCTCTACGGTAAGGTCTTCAAATAACACCTCGTACAATTTTTCAGTGATGGGTGCCCTGAACTGATAGTATTCAGCAAATTTTTCTACTATTCGAATTGTATTTATACCTTCAGCAACCTCTTGCATGGAGTCAACTATGTCGTGAATTTTTTCTCCCTGGGCAAGTCTGTAACCTACGGTAAAGTTCCTACTTAGACTACTGGAACATGTGGCAATAAGATCACCTATCCCAGCCAATCCAATAAAAGCTTCAGTATTTCCTCCCAGGGCTTTTCCCAGATGTATCATTTCTACCATCCCACGGCTTACAAGAAGAGCCCTTGCATTCTCGCCATAGCCTAAACCGCTTAAAGCGCCTGCTGCAATAGCAATAATATTTTTCAGTACACCCGTGAGCTCTATTCCAATAAGGTCTTTATTGCCGTATACCTGGAAACGCTCATTTCTAAGCAAACGCTGTCCATCTGCAATCACTGTATCAAACCTGCTGGCTACAACAGTTGCTGCCGGGTGTTTATCTGCAATTTCCCTGGCCAGGTTAGGCCCGGCAAGGCATCCTACTTTGACTACGCCAGTTTCTTCCAGAATTACCTCACTCATGGTTTTAACATTCTCTCTGCTTATAATCACATCAGGGTCGTTAATATTTTTACCTTTTGGCAATGAAACATCCAGGCCCTTAGTACCATGAATGAGCGTGTGGTAAGGATTTAGATGAGGAGCAATGTTTTTAATCATCTCCCTGAATCCTGAAGATGAAACTACCGGGAATATTATTTCTGCTTTGGTTGCGAGTTCTTCAAGTGTTTCTATTGGAGTGATATTATCATGAAGGGGATAGTCCCTGGTTTTCCTGTTTTCCACCATTTGCCTGAATTGCTCCTTATTTCGAGCAAACAGATAAACCTTTGAGTTTTCTGCAAGCAGATTTGCTACTGTGCTCCCAAAACTACCGGCACCAATTACACCTACGGGTTTTTCAGACATGGTGTTTAAGGTTGTAACCGTCAAGTCGGTTATGATAAAAGTAAAGGAGGTTCAAACGCCTGGTTACAATTTGTCCTTTGGCATTTTTCATTAGAGGCCTTGTTGCATGATACATGCCAAGGTTAGTAAGTCCGGTTTCTATTAAATCTTCTAAAGAATCTTCGAACTTAGGTGCCAGCAATAATTTGTCTTCATTTTCTAATTCATGAAGCACATCTACAACTTTTCTGCAGCTATCCATGAAATAATCATATTCAAGACTCAACTCATCACCAGGCAATCTTAGAAAACTATATAAATCCAATTCAGCAAATTGCTTTCTGAATAACCTGTAGCCTACGAATGCTACCAGATGACTAGGTAAAACCTCATTAAATTTATGAAACTCATGAACTATACGATCACTCAGTAACCTTGTAAATTCCTGATCCCTTTGTTTATCACTGATCACTTCATCGTTTTTCATAAAATAATCCTTGACGCTTATCGGCTGGCCAAGCTTATTAAATGAATTTCCCTCTTCATCAACATAATTACCCATAAGATCCATAGCATGACCAATGGTTACAGATATTTCTGCTGGTTTTGTAAAGAATTTCATCAGGAACTTAACAATCTTAAATGATGAAGCATAATTATCAGTATCAATATAATATTTTTCCTGCCCTGTTCTTTCCAGGTATTGATTGATTAAACTTGGTGCTTCTAGCACAAAATTATAATTTAAAACTACGGGTACGATATAGATCTTCTCATCTGAGTTTTTGTTAAAATGAGATCTTTGTGCGTCAAGTGCAGTTCCAAGCAATCCTAATTTAAGACTGTTTTCAATTTTACCTGACCTTGATCTTGTTCCTCCAGGGAAGAACAAACTATGAATACCATCCTGAATAGCAAGGTTCGAATACGTTTTTAAAGTCTCAAGATAAATTCTGTTTTTCTTTCTTCTATCAACCTTATAGGCCCCAACACTATTCATAAAATAGGCAAATAACCCTAGATTGAATAAGTTAAGCCCAGCGCCATATATGAATGGAGGGAGACCCAATTCATGTATTACCCATCCAACCAGTATAGAATCTAAATTACTGAAATGTGTAGGTACCATTACAATAGTACCTTTCTTGGCCAGCTTCCTTATAAGGTTAATGTGGCCTCGAATCCTGATTTTATCTCGTAGTGTTCTTTCACTTTTAAACAATCCCCAGAATTTCGATTGTTGTGAATTTAATAACCGCGAAAAACCAAAAGTCACAACACTTCTTGTAAATCTATAATAAGAGTGTTTGAAGTTACCTGCTATTTCAGTAGAATATCGGGTAACAATTCTTTCCAGAACCTCTTCCTCCTTATTGTTGGTGTCTTCCTGCCCGCTAAGCTTCATCAGGTCTGATTTCACTTCCTTCCAGAAAGCCATTTCATCATCAGGATCTACTTCCCAGGGATCTTTTTGTAATCTTAACTTCTCGAAATACCTCGTAGTTTCCAGTTCTTTAATTAATGATTCACTGGTAGACCTGACCACTTTTATTTGCTCAATCGAGGCCTTTGCCACCTTTTGAATAAAGGCTTCTCTATTTCTACTAAGCTTAGCAACAGGCCACTCATCATGGTCTGGTACGATAGGTTCAAACTTCTGCTTGTTATTATACTTTAGTTTCATGAAATAGGTTAAAAAACAAAAATAGTTTATCTGGTTAAAAAATATTGCTTTAAGTAAAGCTTATCTGGTTGTTTGCAATAAGTGCCGATTGGTTAATAAGATAGTCACTAGATCCGATAGTCCGGTTTTCTCCTGAAATGGTAATGGGCATATCCAATAATAACGGGTTAACAATAATAGGGCTAGTATCTGAATCCAGAATATTTCTGAAAGTATAAAAAACAGGAATATCGGATTCTACAGGTTTGTCTTCATAATGTACTAATCTAACATTAGTTAAAGAAGGTTTAACTACATATAAAACCGGAAAATTCTGCTTACTAAGATAATATTCAAGTATGGCAATAAATGGCCTCACTTTTTCAAGTTGTATTTTTAAGGGTAACCAGATAAGACGAGTATTATTAGAGTGTTCAATGTGAATAACAACATATTCCTGAATCCCAAAATATGTTAGCAATAAGCCAAAGGCTACTATAGCTACTATTTCCAGCCCGGAGGAAAAAAGAAAAATACTTAATAAGCCTAAAGATGTTATTATACCACCAAGTATCAATGGGGCAAGCTTTCTCCTTTTCTCAAGTATTATTCTGTTAAGTTCTTCCAATGGTATCTCGAACTGATTCTTTCCATAATGAACTTTAAAATATAATGAAGATAACCCAAGGAATTGGGTCGTATCTTTTTTACCTGGTAGTTTATATATCGCAAACACAGTAAGCAAAAATAGAATCAATAAGCATTATTCAATGAATTTATCACATTATTAGTGCAACAATTTATCGTAATTTAGTGTTTATTAGGTAGAATTGTCCATTGGTTAAGTAATTTTGGAGGTTAATGGTAAAAAGAGGGGTTCTCATCATTCTTTTGTTGGCATTTATGACGGTTGCAAAGTTTGCACAGGCAACCCATATACGTGCGGGTGAAATTACCGTTGAGAGAAAGAATTGCCAGAGTCTCACTTTTACTTTCTACATAACCGGCTATATCGATCCCGGGGGGACTGGCTGTGGCGGAATGGTTCCATTTGGAGGCGGAACGCTTGATTTTGGTGATGGTAGTACCCCTGTTGAACTTATTGAATCAGATCCAAGGGTAAAATTAATTATAAATGAAGACCCGTTGGGCGAATGCCTTGCAGTAACCCAATATATGATTGAACATACCTATAGTTCCAATGGTACTTATATAGTTACTTATAATGAAAATAACAGGAATGACGGTATTCTGAATATGGATAACTCAGTTAATACTCCATTTTATGTTGAATCGATTGTTAGGATAGATCCGTTTTTAGGATGTAACAACTCACCGGTAATGCTGATACCTCCCATTGATTTTGGTTGTGCAGGAGTTGCTTTCTACCATAACCCGGGAGCTTATGACCCTGATGGAGATAGTCTTGCTTTTGAATTTGTAATCCCTCGAAAAGCAGTCGGTACGCCAGTTGATAATTACCGAAGTGTTAATGATTCAGGTTTTGGTGGTACTACAGAATCCGGGACATTGCCGGCTACACTAACTATAGATCCTGTAACAGGTGACATAATCTGGGATGCACCAGCACAGGGTTATGTGGGAGAATATAACCTTGCATTTGTGGTTAAGGAGTATCGAAAAAGGGCAGGAGAGTATTTTCTTATTGGTTCGGTTGTAAGGGATATGCAGATTATTATTAAAGAGTGTGAAAATAATCGCCCTGAACTGAATATACCTGATGATATTTGTGTTGAGGCAGGCACCAATATTCAGGAGCTTATCACAGCCACAGATGCTGATGGCGATGATGTTAAAATTGAAGTCTTGTCACAAGTGTTGCACTTCCAGGAATCACCCGCCACCTTCGATCCCGATCCTCCGGTATTTCAGCCTCAACCAGGACAGGTTCTTTTCCAGTGGCAAACTACTT
>JBDLIU010000070.1:0-17937 GCA_039714715.1 Bacteroidota bacterium | reverse complement strand
TAACTACTGTCTGAATCATTATTTAATGCCCCAATGTATTCTTTCCCCAGGCTTTCAATAATGAATATTACTACATTCTTGTTTTTAAAAGATTCCCCAGGGTTGGGCCTATGGATAGGAGTATAAATTCTATCCAGATCTTTATCATTTAAATAATCTACCTTATTAAATGTTTGTTTCCCAAAGGTTTTGAAGATGCTGAACGGTGTATTTAACACCAGGGCCATTTCTTTTGGTCGCTCAACATATCGCCCTGCATTGTTAAGGGTGATTGGCCTGGTTGTTCCTGTGAATCCGCCTCTCATACCAATAATCGAAAAATAGACAAGCATGAGCATCAGAATTGACTGAACAGGATAATATATCCATCTTTTTTGTACCCCAGGTTTCACTACATAAGTCTTTTTAAAAAGCCAGGACATCAACCAAACGAGTGCAATAAACAGGATAGTAAGATACCAGTAATCAATAAAAATAAATCTGAAGAAAAGTTTGCCTAAATTGGTTTCCTGAGCAAAATTATCAATGACGCTTCCGGTGGTTCGTTTAAAAATAAACCTGTAGTAGATTATGTCGCCCGTATTGATGGCAACAAACACACTGTTGGTAACTAAAAAGAAATAATTTGTAATCTTCTGATAGATTATTTTGTATCGAAAACGAAATGGGATTAACTGTGACAGAATATATAGAGCATTAATAAAAAGTAAAGCTGAGAGATCGAATCTTATTCCACCACCCATAATTATTAATAAGCCCTTATAAGTTGTTTCACTAAAAAGATCTGCATTTATCAAATAGAATAGCACCCTGGAGACTGTATAGATCGCCATCACTATGGCAAATCGCAATAAAAGCGTTTGGTGGATTTGAGTAAATTTATTGAGTGTCCTTTTGTCCATCATTTAATTTATCTAATCCTTTTATGATTTCTTCAATTGAGTTGAAAGCTCTTTTCTCATTTGTGTAGTATAATTCAAACTTATCAATATCCGCATTGATTGATATACTTGATTTCTCGTCTACCACATAACCATTTCTTATTAACGCTTTTGATAACCAATGAATTCTCTCATTATCACCATCAAGGGATACAGTTATATTTTTCTTTTTTAAGTGGTGTAATTCAAGTTCCTCTGTTCCTAAAATTTCTTCAACTACTCCATTTAGTATTAAATCTTCCGGGATGCCAGACACAATTTCATCTGATTTAAAGAGCCATAATTTATCTGCAATTTGTGACATCATGTTCAGGTCGTGAGAAGATAACAATATGCTTTTTTGATGATTTTTAGCCAGGTTAACAAGTAGTTGCATAATCATCGTTTTGTTACTGACATCCAGATGTACAGTGGGCTCGTCCAGTAAAATTAAATCGGCATTTTGAGCCAAAGTGCTGGCAATCATTGCTTTCTGTGCATTCCCGTCACTTAACTCTGCCACTAACCTGCCAGATTCGTTTGAAAGATCAACTGCCTCGATAGCTTCATCAACCAGCATAATATCTTCTTTGGATAAGCTATGTTTCCAATTGGTATGAGCATAACGACCTAACTCCACCAGCTCTCTAACAGTTATCAGGTTAAAAGGTGGCCTTCCTGTTAGTACTACAGATAAATGATTTGCCCTTTCTTTATTTGAGATATTGTTTATGTTAACATTATTCACCTCAACTGTTCCGGAAATGGGTTTATGCAGACCAGAAATTGTTTTAATAAAGGTAGATTTACCTATACCGTTAGGCCCTAATATGCAAACGAGCTCACCTTTTTTCAGGCATGCATTGAGATTTGTAGCAACGGAAAAAGTCTTGCTACCATCCTGATAGCCAATATGAAGTTCGTTTATGTGGAGGACCTCCGACATTAAATTAATCTATCGGATAGGGCAGATAAACAAACCTTGTAAATTCACCATCAATCACAAACAAGCAACAGAATTCATCAGGATCTTTGTAAGAAGATTTAAATGCTTCAACTTTTTCCAGGTCAATGAGTTTACGGTGTATAAACTCATCAAGGTAGGTGGCATTATAGTACCATACAGTGGCTACTTCATGCTTGTCTATCAGTAGTTGACCAATAGGAATATTATCTTCTTTCCCAATAGGGAAGATCGGATAATCGGAAAATCCTCTTTTTCGTATCTGGTACGAGGCTTCTTTAAGGGTGTCTGAAACTATTGCAAAATCCTGTGTTATTGTACCCAGGTACTTGCCATCTAATTCGGGATCATTATGCATATTCCTTTACTTTAGATTCAATAAAACTATATTTTCAACATGATGCGTATGTGGGAACATGTCAACAGGTTGAAATTCAACAACATTATAAAGTTCGGATAATTCTGATATATCTCTTGCCTGTGTTGCCGGATTACAACTTACATATACAATTTTATTTGCTTTCACCTCATTGAGCATACGAACAACTGATGGGTGCATTCCTGCTCGTGGAGGGTCTGTTATAATTACATCCGGTTTACCATGGTTATCAATAAAATCACGATTTAGCAAATCTTTAATATCACCGGCAAAGAATTCGGTATTAGTAATATTATTAATTTCTGAGTTAACCTTAGCGTCTTCTATAGCTTCAGGCACATATTCCAGCCCAACCACTTTCTGTGCCTGATGTGCTATGAAATTGGCAATTGTGCCAGTACCGGTGTATAAGTCATAAACAGTATCATCCGCCTTTATCTGAGCCAACTCAGAAACCCTTCTGTATAATTGTTCAGCTTGTTTGCTGTTGGTTTGGTAAAATGATTTTGGTCCAATCCTGAAAGTTAATGACTCCTTAGTGCCATTCAGACTCATTTTTTCTTCAATAAATGGTTTGCCTGAAAAGTTGATTATTTCAAGGTCGCTAAAGGTTTCATTCTTCTTAGTGTTTACCACATAATTGAGGGATGTAATATCAAAATCATCATTCAGTTTACTTAGAAGAGGTTCTGTCAATTCCGGCTTATCCTCATGTACCTGAAGTATAACCATGGTTTGCCCCAGTGTTGAGGTACGAATAATAAGATTTCGAAGAAAACCTACCTGCTCACGAATATTGAAAAAGGAGATATTATTTTCCAAAGCATATTCTCGCACCCAATTCCTGATTTTATTAGATGGCTCAGGCTGAAGATAACATTTTTCGATATTAAGGATCTTATCAAACCGGCCCGGGATATGAAATCCCAGTGCATTTCTTTCCAGCTCTACACCGGTGTCTATTTCTTCCTGTGTTAACCATCGACTATCAGAAAAAGTATACTCAAGTTTGTTTCGATAGAACTCTTCTTCTACAGAACCCATTATGGGCTTACTCTCAGGTATTTCGAATTTCCCTAATCTTTCAAAATTGTCGATAACCTGTTGTTGTTTGAATGACAATTGAGTTTCATAGGGAACGTGTTGCCATTTACACCCGCCACATGTGCCAAAATGCTCACATGATGGATCGATTCTGATCGATGAATATTTATGAAATTTTAAAGGGACCCCCTCAAAGAAGCTTTTTCTTTTATTGGTAACCCTTACATCCACCACATCTCCTGGTGCGCCACCTTTAATGAAAATAACTTTGCCATCAACGTGAGCCAGAGTTTTGCCCTCAGCGGCAAATTCTTCAATCTCAATATTTTCGAATATTTTTTTCTTCCTCATTTCGAAGTGCAAAATTAGAGGAAAAACGGGGTAACAGATTACTATGCACTAACATTTTACTTAGACATACGTATATCATTCACGGGGGCAATGATTACTTTTATGCTTTATGTAAGCATAAAGTTTATTTTAACCCACCTAAACTTATTTGGCTGATGCGTAAGCTGCTAACTCTTGCTTTATTTTTTTTTACTGTCTCAGTACAAGCATCACATATTGTAGGTGGAGAATTTGAATTGCTGCATATTGACGGGTACAGATATAACCTTAACCTTATAATTTATTTTGATGTAATTAATGGTAATCCGGGAGCAAGGGATCCTGATGCCACGGTTCGTATATTCAGGAAATCTGATAATACTCCTATGATGGATGTGTATATTCCATTTATAAGTGAAAGGAGAGTAGAATATTTCCAGCCACTTTGTTCACAAGGCGAGATAATTACTGATAAACTATTTTATTCGACTGAAATAACCCTTTCACCAGAAGTATTTGACGATCCCGGAGGCTATTATATCTCATGGGAAAGATGCTGCAGAAACTATACCATAACCAATATTTATAGTGATGACCCACAAGCCGGGAATCCTTCAGCTATTGCGGCAGGCCAGACCTTTTACCTTGAATTTCCTGCCGTTGTTAAAGATGGAGAGCCATTTATCAACTCTTCTCCTCAACTGTTTCCTCCATTAAATGATTATGCTTGTCCTAACAGACCTTACTGGGTAGATTTTGCCGGGTATGATGTAGATAATGATTCAATGGTTTATAGTCTTGTGGTACCTCTTAATACGGTAACACCTCAGGCAATTCCTCCAGGGGGGCCACATCCTGGGCCTTATCCAGATATCATCTGGAAACCCGGATTTGGTATGGATAATATTGTAGGAGGATTACCAGATCTTATGATTTCTACCAGAGGATTTCTAACAGTAACCCCGAGGAACCAGGGACTGTATTCCTTTGCTGTAAAATGTGAGGAATATCGTGAAGGAGAGAAAATAGGAGAGGTGATACGTGATTTTCAGATGCTGGTGCTCGACCAGTGTCCTGTGGCAGACCCTCCTATGATCAAAGGAAAGAGATTAACGGATACGAGTTACGATCATATAGACAATATGAGTATTACTTTCCCCAATATTACACCTGATGAAGAACGTTGCATACAGGTAGAAGTATCTGACCCTGATGCGTTAAAAATCGAAGATAATTACTCGGAAAATGTTTGGCTGAATGTTATTGCCATGGATTTTCAAACACAGGAGGATTTATCATCAATACTGCCCGAAGTGAGTGCTGTGGTATTACAGGAAGGGAGTGTTCACTCATTTGATATTTGTTTTGACAGATGCCCTCTGGTACCTGGCAGGCCCTATACACTAGGCATAATTGCTTTTGATGATGCCTGTGCGCTCCCATTATCAGACACCCTGAGAGTTACTATAGATGTAGAACCACCAGATAATACACCAGCTTATTTCATAACCAATGATACTACGGTTTCAATAAGGGAGGGGGATGACTTTCAGTTACAGATTGAGGGGCGTGATGCTGAGTTAGATACTCTTTATGTTGATATACTAACAGATAAATTTATCCTGGCAGAGGCCGGAATGTCATTTGACAATACGACTAATGATCAAGGGATTTACAGCACTACTTTTAACTGGGCCACAGGTTGCGATATCTATGATTTCACTGAAAAAACAAATTTTGAAATAAAAGTTGTGATTAATGATGATGATGTATGTGATTTTGGGGATGCCGATACTCTAACACTTAACCTCGAGGTTATTTTGCCCCCTAATACCGATCCGATAATCTCATCAGATATACCTCAGAAAGACTTTCTACATATACTTAAAGAGCCTAAGGAGTTTAATATTTTTGGATTTGACTCGGATGAAGATTCATTAGAGTTACGTGTTGTTGGAGAAGACTTCCTGTTAAAGGATCATGATATCACCTTTCCTATGGTTAGAGGTGAAACTGAGATCGAATCAGCATTCAGCTGGACTCCAGATTGCGATAATGTTGATCTTAATCTTAATGATAGTGTAACTAACCAACTTTTCACATTCTATTTCCTGTTAAATGATCTGGATAAATGCAAATTCAGTAATTACGATACCCTGGAGGTAAATATGACGGTTATTCCACCTAACAATACACCACCGGCTATTCGATTTGTTAACCTGAATAATGAAATAGAGTTTATAGACAACAAGATTAACATGAAGGTTGGAGATCTCCTGAATCTTGAGGTAATAGCTGAAGACTATGAGGATAACGAAATAGAGTTAAGTGTAACAGAAGATTCCCAAATGCCAGTTGGAGCGGTCTTTGAATCTGTTACAGGTGAAAGCCCTGTTAGCTCGATTCTGGTTTGGGGAGGTGAATGTGTAAACCTTGGGGATGATAATATGCCTATGTCTTATACTGTTTCTTTTAAGGCCATGGACAATATGTGTTTCAATGAATTGGGTGATACAGTTTCAGTAGAACTCAACATATCAGAGATTGAGACAAAAGTTGAAGAGTTTCTGCCACCTAACATTTTTACGCCCAATAATGATGGTAAAAACGATTATTATTCATTGGATAATCTTCCTCTTGATAATTGTAGTGGCCATTTTCTTAGTTTTAAGGTTCATAACCGTTGGGGTATAGAAGTTTATACAACGGAGGATAGAGATTTTAAATGGGATGCAGAAGGCCTTGAGGCAGGTGTCTATTATTATAGTGTTGAGTTTACAGGTAAAAAATATAATGGACCACTGACGATTTTATACTAAAATCGTAAATTCCAAATCACAAAACTTAAACCTCAAATAGGTGTCAAATTTCAAAAAATGAAATTCAAGCTACCATACAGTGAGCAACTTTACATTCTTAGCCTTCACATAACCATCCTGCCCCTGCCATTCGATCTTATACCAGACATCTTTTTTGCCGGAGACCACAACCTTATGACCTTTAGAGGTTACATCTACCAGGTTGGATCCTGGTGAAGGTGCTTCCATGATAAAAGTGTTGTTTTTAATAATCACACCCCGATTATAGTCTTTCCCGAAATTCACCAGGGCAAATAAAGATCCAAGTAAAATCAAAAGTAGGAACCCATTAGCAAGTGGCGCTGTATTGAACTTTTTCTTTTGATAGAAAATTAAAACAAGTATTACTAAGCTAATCAGAATAAGTCCGATAACAAGCCAGTTGTAGTTTTTATAGTAGATGTTAAAGAAGAATGTAATGTCGTTATGTTGGTATCCTTTGAGGTCATTAGCTTCTGCCAGGTTTTCCATTTTCTGAAGGGCCTGTTCGTTGGATGTTGCAAGGTAATACTCATTTAAATAGTACTGTGCAGAGGTAATATCGCCAAGTCCTTCCTTGATGTACGCCATTTTTAGCAACATGGCAGGGGATGCTTCCTGCATGTGTTTGTAAATAGAATCATACAATTCGAATGACTGAGTAAACTGCTGTTGTGTAAATAGAGAATCTGCCTTATGGAGCAGGTTGTTTATTGATTGTGAATGTAAATCTGAAAAGAATAAATTCAGAACGACAGTTAATATTATGAGTTTTTTAACCATTGAGTTTGCAAATATATTTTAAGCTGCTAACTTTGCACTCGCAAATAAGGAAAATGGCTTACTAAAAAGCAAATTTAACCTTATAAATGGCTGACGGGCTAGCTCAGCTGGTAGAGCAACGCCCTTTTAAGGCGTGGGTCCTGGGTTCGAGCCCCAGGCCCGTCACCACTTAAAGACTCTCATGAGAATGGGAGTCTTTTTTTATTTCAGATATTTCAGTTAGAAAATCCCTGGGGCGAGAAGCCTGTCCCGAATTAGACATTCGGAGAATGGCTTATTTCGGGGAGCCCCAGGCCCGTCACCAAAGTTAAAAGACTTCTAAGAAATTAGAAGTCTTTTTTTTATTGCTCTTATTTTTTATCAGATCATTATTATGCGTATTTCTAATTCAACAAAATAATTACCTGATGTGTTTTTGATGTAATAACAAATGAACTTTTGATGTACTACATTTTTAGCTTACTAATCCAGTCACTTATATCTTTCCACTTAATTATTGTTAAAATTATTGAGAGAACATGATAAAACATTTAAATCTTTTTAAAGGATACATTATTGTTTTCGTAGTGCTTCAACTATATCCTAATATTCCGATTTTGGCTCAAATAACTCCGATTGGTGCTGGTAGTTATACAAACACTTTTCCTGGTGTAGATGCAGCTGGCAGAAATACTTATCCATCAAGTACGCCACAATTAAGTGGATCTGCTATTGGCAAACCAGTACCTACTAACGACTGGTGGTCATCCTTAATTAAAAGTGATCATGTGAATAACCTTTTTAATTACCCCATGGCCCTGAAAACCACCAATGAAGGCTTAGTAGTTAGTTATATTCCCTGGGGCGTATATGATGATCAAGAACCAATTATTGTTGGAGTTACCAGTTTAAATGCATCAAAAGCTACAGTAGCAGACTACTCAGATTGGACAGTAACTATGGATTGGAATGATGGAACGCATAGTCTTCAGGCAACATCAGGTATTGCAATGCCATTTATATACTTCAATAAAAACAGCAGTGATGTTGCTCAAATTACAGTAAACCTGGGAGACGTAACGATTTCCGGAGAAATGCTGATTGTGGCTAATGCAAGAAGCGATGCTGATTTTGTTTTCTATGCACCTATTGGTAGTACCTGGACTCAGACAGGTACAACATACACCTCCGATTTGAACAATAAAAATTATTGGTCTATGGCCATGATTCCATTGTCAGCAGCAAGTATTACTACGGTAGCAGAAGAATACAAAAAATACGCATATGTATTCCCAACTAGTACTACTACAACCTGGACTTACGATGAAGCCAATGCCACAGTACGAACAGACTTTGTAGTTACCTCTGAAATAAAGGAAGGTACAGCAGCAAATATGCTAATAGGATTACTACCACATCAGTGGGCTAATCTGGCTACTGACTCACCTCAACCTGACAAGCACAGCTACAGTTCAGTAAGAGGTGAAATAAAAACAATGGAGGGAAATACTTTCAGTGTTGAAAATGCTTTCAAAGGAATTCTCCCTGCCTTGCCATATTTAGCTAATTATAGTCTGGATTTTAGTCCATCCGAATTAAACAAGAAAATTACCCAGATTGAGAATGATGGTTTGGCTACATGGACAGACTCCTACAATGAAGGCCAGGTGATGAACCGATTGATTCAAACAGCTAGAATCGCTGATCAAATGGGTAATATTGAAGCAAGAGACAAAATGATTGCTACAATCAAAGAACGTTTGGAAGACTGGTTGACAGCTGAGTCTTCAGAAGTTGCCTTTTTGTTTTATTATAACAGTGACTGGTCAACACTTATTGGCTACCCTGCAGGGCATGGTCAAGATGGCAATATAAATGATCACCATTTCCATTGGGGATATTTTATTCATGCTGCTGCATTTTTGGAGCAGTTTGAACCGGGATGGTCTGATCAGTGGGGAGATATGGTAAACCATTTGGTACATGATGCTGCTTCTACCAATCGCACCGATAGCCAATATCCATTCCTAAGAAACTTTAGCCCTTATGCTGGTCATTGCTGGGCAAATGGATTTGCAACTTTTCCTCAGGGAAACGATCAGGAATCAACTTCTGAGAGTATGCAATTCAATTCTTCTCTTATTCATTGGGGAACGATAACCGGTAACGATGAAATACGTGATTTAGGTATTTACTTATACACAACAGAGCAAACAGCCATTGAAGAATACTGGTTCGATATGTATGAACGCAATTTTTCATCATCACAACAATATAGTTTGGTTTCTCGGGTATGGGGAAATTCATATGACAATGGTACGTTTTGGACAGCCGATATTGCTGCATCATATGGTATAGAAATGTATCCAATTCATGGAGGGTCTCTTTATTTGGGTCACAATGCAACCTATGTTCAGAAATTATGGAATGAAATTTCAGCAAATACTGGCATTCTTAGTAACGAAGAAAATCCAAATCTATGGCATGATGTTATGTGGGAGTACCTTTCATTTATTGACCCTCAGGCTGCTATAGATTTATATAATTCATATCCGGGGCGTTCTTTAAAATTTGGCGTATCAGATGCACAAACATACCATTGGTTACATGCTATGAATGCCATTGGTAATGTCGAGAGCACAATTACAGCAGATTATCCGATTGCTGTAGCTTTCAATAAGGATGGAGCGATTACATATGTTGGCCATAATTATTCAGATGTTCCAATTACAATTACATTTTCTGATGGTTATGAACTTCAGATACCCGCTAACCAAATGGCAACAAGCAGAGATGTAGCTGCATCAGGAATATTGTCTTCTGATTTCACTCAGGCGTATGCCAATGGAGGTGTTAACCTTTCAGTAGTTACTTCAGGAGCAGGAATAACGAAAGTGGAGTTTTATGATGGGAATCTAAATATTGGATCTATAACAGAAGAGCCCTATGAATTGAAAGCCACTAATTTGACATTAGGAAGTCATGGAATTTATGCGAAAGTGTATGTTGGTGATGCATTTAATATTACGAATATCATTTCAATACAAGTAGGCGAACAGGTACCATATTTAGGTAGTGTTTTTGAAATACCTGGAACTATAGAAGCTGGCCATTATGACAAATTTGAGGGAGGTGTTGGTCAGGGTATTTCTTATATAGATGTTTCTCAAGTAAATGAAGGAGGATTTAGACCAGATGAGTATGTTGATGCTGTTGTCGTTGCGAATGAAGGTGCAACCGTTGGGTGGTTATCTGCAGGTGAGTGGATGGAGTACAGTATTGATGTTCAAACGGCAGGGAATTATGATTTATCTTTCAGATATGCTTCTGGAAATCCAAACGGTGGCGGCCCCTTTTATTTTGAAATAGATGACAACAAAATCAGTTCTGATATACTTGTGAATTCTACCAGTTCCAGTAACTGGAATACCTGGGCAACAAAAACAGTATCCAATATTGAATTGAACGAAGGTAATCATGTCTTGAGGCTGGTAATTATCAACGGAGAATTTAATTTGGGTAAAATGACTTTCACCTATGCTAGTGATTTGAGTTATTCCCCACCGGTTGCAAATGCCGGAGAGAATGTTGTTGTTATTCTTCCAGCAACTAATGCCACCTTGGATGGTTCGTTAAGCGCTGATCCAGAAGGCCAGACATTAAATTATACATGGGAGCAAGTTTATGGTCCTTCTGAAATTACTTTTTCAGATAACAATATTGCTTCTCCGAATATTTCGAATTTGGAAGAAGGAATATACAAATGTAAATTAACCGTTGACGATGGCATTTACGCATCAACTGATTTTGTATTAGTTATTGTATCAGCAACAGGAAACATTGATCCGGCTATTACCCTAACTTCCCCGGCTGATAATTCTTCATTTAAGGAAGGTTCAGAAATAACCATTTCAGCTTTGGCTAGTGATTTAGATGGAGAGGTGACATTAGTTGAGTTTTATGATGGAACTACAAAAATCGGGGAAGATGCAACAAATCCTTATAGCATCAATTGGAATGGTGCGAGTTTAGGAGATCATGAATTAACAGCAAAAGCAATAGATAATGGCGGAGGTATGGGCACTTCGCAAATAGTTAATGTATCAATTAACGAAGTAAAATCATGTATTGAGACATCAACTGAAGCACTGGAGGGAGCCTTTTCTGTGGGATATAAAGCTACATTTGAAACCGTAGGAACAAATGTTACGATAACGTTTGAATTGCTGGATACTGATAAAGTGGGAGTTGTTGCTTTCTTGTGGGAACAAACACCTTTTTCAGAAGTGCAAATGGATCATGTTTCAGGTAATACTTTTTCGAAAACAATAGTTGGACAGTCAATCGGCAGCAGTATAAGTTATGCCTGTAAATTTGCTTATGCAGGAGGTCTGTCGGTAACAAAATACATAAACTATGAGGTAGGTGCCGATTGCGGTGGAACAATTGATGATCAACCTCCAACAAATTTTACTGCAACGCTTGGCACAATTTCGTCCACCTCTATTGAACTGCTATTGAACGCAAGCGATAATTCCGGAACTGTAAACTATAATGTGACATATGGAGCAAACACAAAAACAGTATCGACAGAATCAGGGGCAGAAAAATCATTAGTTATAAGTGCTTTATCTCCTGATACCCAATATACATTTAGTATTACTGTAAGCGATTTGGCAGGGAATACTGCTGACAACAATCCAATAGTAATTTCAGCAACCACTTCTGCTGACACGAATACAGAGTGTTCTGGATCAACTTTCTTAGCTCAATTAGGATCATTTGATGTTGGATATAACTATAATTTCGAAACAATAGGAACAGATGTGAAAATAACATTTGAATTGCTGGATGAAAAAGAAGGTGTTTTCGCTTATTTATGGAAGGAGAGCCCATTTTCAGAGATATCTATGTCACATGTTTCAGGAAATATTTTCACAGCAACTATTAGTGGGCAAACAATAGGTTCGACTGTAAGTTATGCATGTAAGTTTGAGTTTGCCGGAGGATTGGCTGTCACAAAGTATTTTTCATATGTTGTTGGGAATACTTGTTCGGAGAATCCTTTAGGCTTTGAGAATGGCTCTATAGCAGGTTTAGCTGTTTATCCCAACCCTGTATCATCAAGATTGAATATAGTTTTCCAAAATTCAAAGGAGATCAAAGTTCATAGTGTAATTGATTTGCAAGGAAAAACACTGAGGATTCCATATTCTGTCAATCAGCAAAAAGTGATGTTTGATTTCTCGCAAGTTGACTCTGGTACTTATATAATTTCACTTGAATTTAAAGGCGAGCCTTATCACCTTAAGGTACTAAAACAATAATTATGTAGGCCAGTATAATAAAATATAATTATATCATAAACTCCTGAATCAATAAGCAATTATTAGCCCAGAACTAAGTAAACCTAACTGGCTTATACATAACCAAAGTGACCCAAAAAAGTTATACCAATGTTATATCAAAATTTCGAAAATTCTTCAACTAATTGATAATCAGCACCAAAGATCATATCGTATTGATCCCAGGCTTGTTTTCGCGAAGCTTCAGCGAAGCAAAGCCCGTCACCAAAGTAAAAAGACTCTTGAATTATCAAGAGTCTTTTTTTATACCCCTGAGCAAAAAAGCAATAAATCCGCTTAATGCCCTCTACCTCTTTTTACAGGTGCAGATCTAGAAGTATTTGTTTTACGACTATTTGTTTTAACTGCACGTTGTGAAGACTTATTATTACTTCTTTGCGTACTTTGTTTTGTCGTATTTTCTCTTCTGTTGCTATTGTTACCGGAAACTCTGGCTTTTGAGCTAGAACGTGGTTTATTCGTTCTTACAGTATTGCTATTAACCGTTCTTTTATTTGTATTATTTCGAGTTGAAACTCTAGGTTTACTATTTGAAGCAACACGTCTATTATTAACTGAATTCCCTCTATCTCTTGAAGCAGTTCTATTTACTGTAGAAGAATTACGTTTATACGTGTTGTCTCTATTAACGTTATTACTTTGTCTAGTCGTATTGTTGCTATTTACAGCATTATTTCTTCTAGCAGCACTATTTTGACTCACAGAATTACTTCTTCTGCTATTGACGTTACTTTGTCTGGACTTATTTTTATTTTGTACATATCTATCACTGCGCCTGCTATTAGAAGCTACAGTATTTTTACGAGAATCAATTCTAGCGTATTCTCTATGGTTATTAGTATAAGGCTCATAATAGCGATGTCTTGTTAATGTATAATACTGTCTGTAAGGTCTATTGTATACCACACAGTAGTTTATAGATGGAATTATATAATAATCATGCCAAGGTCTATATACATAATATCTGTTGTATATGTTAATAAAACCTGTACTGTAAGCGTAACGGTGATATCTGTTATAGTGTACATATAAGCCACCGACTCTGCTAACGTATCCGTAGTCATTATAACTTATACGAACATTTCCAGCCTGTGAGATTCTTCCATAGTAATCGTAGTAAATAGGGATGTTCTCAATTTGAATCACAGCACCATAATCGTCATACTGTACATAAGCATTATAATCATAGCCTGTATTAAAGCTAATGTTCAGATTACCAAAGTTAGCATGTCCATCAAAGTTAGGACCATAGCGAGCTACATAAAAATCGAATTGACCATCAGGAAAAACGGCAAACTCAATACCTTGCTCTACAAATATGAAAGAATTACCATAACCTCTTTCAAAAATCGTGGCGTTTGCCATAAATCCTGTAAAGAGTAACCCGACAAAAATAAATAGTACCTTTTTCATGATTGTTCGTTTTAATTCAACATACTTAGTTATATCCAAACAACGTGCCAAAGACACATCTACTCCCGAATTTTCTGCTTATAAGTGTGCTGTTTAATGGGAGGAGGTCAGGTATTATAAATTATCAGCATAAGAAAAATTTAGATTTTTTATAAAATACAGATGTTCCAGAAGTATGAATAGATGTATTTAATCATTTCAAATTTGCTCACACTGGCTCACAGAGGTTCAAAAAAGTTATACCAATGTTATACCGAAATTTCGTTGCACCCTTTAACTAATTGATAATCATCCCAATAGAGGCATACGAGTTGATCCCAGCCAGTCCGACCCTTGACGGGGCCCGCGTGACCGCCTTTTAGCAGTTCACCAACATAGAAGACTCTCACGAAAATGAGGGTCTTTTTTGTCTATAGGGCTATGATACCAAATCAGTCTGTGTTAAATTGTCGCCGGACAGTTTACAACTACATGATATGAAAAGACTATTAACACTTTTGGTTTTAATTGCTATTCTTTTTCTAACGATTTCCTGTAACAGTGAAAAAGAAAAAAGGGTGATTCTGATTGGTATTGACGGATTAAGTACAGATGGTATTCAAATAGCCAACACCCCTAATCTTAATCGATTAATCCGCGATGGTGCATTTACATTAAAAGCTCGTGGAGTTATGCCCACAGTGAGTTCACCCAATTGGGGATCTATGCTATGTGGTGCTGGGCCTGAGCAGCATGGTATTACAAAGAATGGTTGGACAACCTCTAATTATACTGTAGAACCTACAACTGCTGATGAAGAAGGCTATTTCCCATCAATATTTACCTTGATAAAAGACCAGATGCCAGGAGCCAGGACGGCAATGTTTTATGATTGGGAGGGACTCGGGGATCTCATAAATAAGAAGTACATAGATAAGGTTGAGTATTTGTCCGATTATAATGAAGTATATAAACAGGCAATTCCATATTTCATAGAAGAAATTCCGGAGTTTACTTTTATCTATGTGGGTCATGTAGATCATATTGGGCATACCAGCCAGCATGGCTCACCAGAATACTACATGTCAATTGAAGAGGTAGATGAAAGAATAGGTGAGCTTCTGGATGCCTTAGACAAGGCCGGACTTTATGAAGAAACCCACATTATGGTCATATCAGATCATGGAGGTGTAGGATATGGGCATGGAGGTGAAAGTATGGCCGAAATTCAAATACCATGGTTAATTAAGGGGCCCGGGATAGTTAAAAATCGATTGATTGACGAGCCGGTTAATACTTTTAATACAGCTAGTACCATTGCTTATATTTTTGGATTAAAACAACATAATCACTGGATAGCAAAGCCTGTTCTTAGTGCCTTTTTTGATAATTCTGGTACTAATGAGGAAATCTACCTTCCTAAACCTAAAACATCCCAAAAAAGTGGGATTTACCTGGAATCAAAACAGCTTATATTAACCGTAAATGAAGAGAATGCCGAGATAAGGTTTACATCAGATGGTACTAATCCTGATTTAACTTCTACACTTTATGCAGAACCAATTTACCTTGACAAAACACAAACAATAAAAGCAGTAGCTATTCAAGGTGATATTAGAAGTAATGTTTCAACTGTTGAATTCACTAAGGTAATGGGAATAAAAAATGTTACACTACTTAATATGCCAAACCCAAAATATCCTGCTGAACATGCCGGACTTTCATTATTTGACAGAAATAAAACTAATGATGATTTCCTTCATCCAACCTGGATGGGATTTGAAGAAGAAGATTTTGAAGCAGTACTTGATTTTGGGGACATTAAAACTTTTAATAAAGTATCGGTTCGATGTTTGGAGAATGAAAACTCATGGATTTTTCTGCCAACACAAGTGGATTTTTATGTTTCGAATGATGGTGAGAATTTTAACCCTGCTGGTATTATTGACCAGGCGGGATTAATAGTACCTGACAAGGGGAAAGTAGTTAATATCGGGAAAGAACTGGGGCCTACTGAATCCAGATATCTTAAAATTATTGTAAAAAATATTAAGCAATGCCCTCCAGGTCACAAGGGAGCAGGAGGGAAGGCCTGGCTGTTTATAGATGAAGTTTTAATTGAGTAATTCGGTTGTCATGAAAATGAGGGTCTTTTTTTTATTAGGCTAATACATAAGATTAATTTGCATTACCAATCAGGTTTTTAGTTATTTGAGTAGTTTTTTCGTCCTTACAAAGTTTCAAACTGGCTATCCACAGTCTATCTCGCATTTCCTGGTTTAAAACCATTTCATCTTCTAAAATATCAATAAATACGTTTTTCTTCCAGGTAATAAATTTCCCGGACCTCCTCAAACTCTCTTCTTGATTTTCGGTAAATAATGAAGCCATTATCTCTCCACATTTTTCTATTGAAATAAATGTTCCAAAGAACTTCATCATAGTGGCCATTACTCTCATAAAAGTCGGAATTATGTTAAGCTGATTACTCCAAACGGTTTCATTAATTTGAAAACCAATAAAAGACAATTTAGAGTCTTTTCGCTCTCTATACAAATTATGTAACTTAACAAGAAACATTCGTTTTGCTACCATAGCCTGATGGATGCCATCTTCATAACTCCACTTATTTTTCATCTGCATATCATCCCAAAATATTTCACCCTTTTGAGTGACATTAAAAATGATTCTTCCTCCATTTTCAGACTTTTCCAACAGGTTCAATAAATTTAAGGTCAACATAAACTGAGATAAATAATTTACCTGGAAATGTGAATCCATTCCATCTACAGTTTCTGCACGTTTGGAAGCATAACCGAGACCGGCATTAATAAATATGCCATCCAGAAATTCATGTTTACTTTGAATCTCTTGTATTGCATTTTTAACATCACTAAGTTTTGTCAGGTCACATAAAATATAGGAAATCTTATTATTTGAAGTTGTATTTTCAAATTCTTTAACTACTTCTTCGCCAAGTATTTTAGATCGACAAAGAATGATTATTTCATGCAATTGATTATCTATGCCTGATAATACTTTACCGACTCCTTTCCCCATTCCATTGGTGCCGCCTGTTATTAGTATTTTCATTTTTATCTCTTTTTATTTAATGTGAACGTTTTGCTTATCGGTATTGCTGTTATTTCGATTTTAGCTTTATAGGTGTCGATTTTTATTCATTCTTAATCAGTATTATAAGCAATTGCAGATAAATTGAATCCTTTAACAATTAACCAAATTGCCAGCACAATTTCTTGAAGGACTAATGGAACAGTTAAAACTACAAAGTGAGGTGTAATAACATCAATAAGACTGAACAATATTAAAAAACTTGCCAGCATTGCTAATATATTTCCAATAAAACCCCAGCTTGATAGCCAGCGAGGGACTAGTTTCGTTCTATAGAAAATATACAATAAAATTAGGTTGCCTAAACCTGTAGCTAACATCATACCCACATGATTTGCTAAATCACGTCCTAGTTTTAATACATCTCCTAAAATTTGAAAGTATAATAAGTCAGGAGTTGTGGTTTTTAAAAATTCCTGACTTAATAATAAAAATAATGGTAAGACGATTACACCAATTAGCTGAAATATTCCTGCAATTATTCTGAAACTAACAAATCCAATAGCCAGGCTTTTATTATATTTTCTTAAAATGGGATATAATAATAGTGCAAATCCGATGTATATAGGAACCAGCGTAAATTGAAAAAAGGCTCCGGTTAGCACTTGATTAGTGTTTTCGGAAACTACAGTAAGATAATCAGGGCTTTCTACTGAAGGAACAATACTTAGCATGCCCGCAACAATTCCAGCAATAATCAAAATACCTGCACTAATTGCAGTCTTTCTGTTTGAATTCATTATCAAATATTTTTAGCAATCATACATCAAGGAAGAAAAAAATTACAACTGTTGCAAATCCTTTTTTTTAT
>JBDLIU010000069.1:0-18007 GCA_039714715.1 Bacteroidota bacterium | reverse complement strand
CTTGATAAAAAAATGTGTGCAACCGGACATCCTTATATTATGGGGAGTGAGTGTGGTGTACTGGTTGTTGACGGTGATGAGGCAGTGATTAAGAAGAAGGTGGAGTTGATGTTAGGTAATAATAATAAATGATATTTCTACTGCTGGTCGTAGCGGGACGCTACAACCAGTGTTGATGTCTATAAATACAGTTTTCTTCTTTACAAACCTTACAGGGATAGTCCTTCATGGTTGCTTTCTCCCCAATACCTATAATACCCGTTACTGATTTAATTGGGGTCATTAGAGCCGATTCGGTGAGTGTAATGCCGCAGTTTACACCGTCCATAAGTTCGAAAATTTTAAATTGATCTTTTACATACCAGTTACAATAGCCCGGACTGAACCTGTTGGTATGCCCCACATTGTTCTTTAGAGCTTCTTTATTTATGTGTTCATGAATAGTATTTGCCAGTGAGTCAGCTGCAAAAGAGCCAATTAAGTTAACGATATATCCCTCTAATAATTCGCCTTCCCGGATAAGCTTTTGGGAGAGATTTTCTACTTTGTAACCAATTGTGCAAACAAAAACGGCTACATAATCTACCTCAATAAGTTGTGAAGCAATTATTTTGTTAACCTCCAGTTTCTGTCCACCGATGCCCAGGAGCCCCTTCTTTCTATTTAAATTATCTATTTCAAAGATATTATAAGCTGCCTTAGGATCTAATAGACTTCTACTTAATTCAATATACTTAGTAACTACGGATTTCAGATATTCATCAGGTTGTCCATCTTTTTGAAGCTCGTTTAAAACATCATCATGCTTTATCGAGATATCTTCCGGGTTTATTTTTTCTTCAACAACCTTTTTCAATTCAACCATCTCCCTCTCTTTTCCGGTAATTGCTTAGTTCCTGTTTTTTAACACCTCTGCAATTTTGCGAATATGATCAGGTGTAGTACCGCAACAACCACCTATTATGTTGGCTCCAAGATCTATTAGTATATCCACATATTTAGCCATCTCTTCCGGAGTTTCAGGGAAAATAGTTTCTCCATCATTATAAATCGGAGCACCTGCATTGGCCTGAACAATTATAGGAATATCGCTATTTGCCTTTCTGATCTCATCTACTATCCCTCTCATATCTTTGATACCATTGCCACAGTTGGTGCCTATAGCAGAGACCTTTTCGTTTAATATTTCACTTACCATTTGAGTTGGGGTGACTCCCATCATGGTATGGTATTCATCATCCCCTGTCTTATCAAACGTCATGGTGCAGATTATCTCACAAGAAGTGTTTTCAGTGCAAGCTTTTAATGCAGCTTTTAGTTCTTCAATATCGATCATTGTTTCAATAACCAAAACATCTGCACCTCCTGCTTCAAGCGCCATAGCCTGTTCTTTGAAAGAATCATACAGGTCTTCAAAGCTAACCTCACCGGTCATGAGTATTTTGCCAGTTGGCCCTATAGAACCAAGAACGTGATTGTTTTCACCTGCTGCTCGCCTTGATAATTCGGCAGCTGCTTTATTTATTGCAAAGGCTTTATCCTGCAGATCATACATTGCCAGCTTAAATGAACTCCCGCCAAAGCTGTTCGTTTCAACCATATCTGAACCAGCATCGATATAGCTTTTGGCAACATCATATACATCATCAGCATTGGTTAAATTCCATAATTCAGGGCAAACTCCCGGCTTCAATCCTTTATCCTGTAACATGGTACCCCAGGCACCATCTGATAATAGTACCTTGCCTTCCTTTAGTTTTTGAGATAGCGTTTTCATTTCCATTTTACATTAATTGATTTCAAATACTATATTATTCTGAAAGGTTACAATCCTTCCTCTTATGCATATATTTAGTTCCAACCTAAATCTGAGCAGTTTCTTTAATTCAGAGCGGAAAGACTTTAGGGATTCTTAGCAGCCTCAAAAAAGGCTAAAATATTTTCTACTGATGTGTCATCCTGAATGTTATGAGCTGGTGCAATAATATAGCCTCCGTTTTCTCCGAGTATCCTTGCTCGCCTTTCTGTTTCATTTTGAATCTCTTCAGGTGTGCCATTAGGCATAAGGTCCTGAACACAAATTCCTCCAAAGAACATAATATCTTTGCCAAATTCGCTTTTCAGGAATTCAGGTTCCATCTCTCTTGCCAGAGGTTGTATAGGATTTAAAATGTCCATTCCTATCTCTATAAACTCTGGTATTAATGGTACTACTGAACCACAGGTATGCCAGGCAATTTTTATATCAGGATTTATCTTTCTGAATTCTTCAAACATGTATTTCATCCTGGGTTTGAAGTGTTTTCTCCATGTATCAGGGCTTATCAGCAGTCCATCCTGACCACCAAAATCATCTCCAGCCCAAACCATATCAGCACCCATACGAACTAATTCCTTACCTGTTTCGGTATTAATATGCATGATTTTATCCAACAGGGCCTCAACATAAGGTGTTTCAAGCATGAGGTCCATTAAAAACTTTTCCATGCCAACAAGATACCATGCTGTTTCGAAAATGGCTGTTTCCAGATCAGCTATAATGCCATAGTCTTTTTTATAGGTGTCAATTGCTTTCTGAGCTTCATCAAACCGCCCTTCTGCATGTGGATCCGGGAATTGGTAATTTTCAATATCCTCAACTGTTTCTGCATTGGCAAGAGGGAACTCCCAGAATTCATTATATAAACCAACATCCTTAAAAACCATCCCCCATTCATTCCTAAGTATATTATTCCCCAGGCTCTCGGTTGGATTATTTGTTGGAGCACAAGCAGCTATACCCACGGCATCATTCCCTAGCTCCAGTAAAACTTTTGTATGCGATATTCTGGAAGACAGCAAAGAATCCAAAGGTTCTTCGTAAGGCATACCCAGGTGATCAGACATTTTTTTTGCCGCCTGAGGTGTAAAGTTTGCAAAAATTGGTGGCCTGTCTGGCACTTCTCCATTAATCGTCTTTAGAAATCGTTCTCTTCTATTCATGTTTTTAAAATTATAATGAATTACCAATACCAACCAGTACCACTGACAAAAGTATTACAGCTATGCCAGAAGTAATTGTCAATTTTGTCTTAAATTCTGTTCCTTTCCACTCTTTTCGTACAATCCCCCACATGTTGGCTGTTAAAATTATAGTTGACATATGAAGGATCCATGAACTAGCACCATTCCCAAGTTTGCTCTCTCCCATCCCATAAAAGAAGAACTGAAGAAACCATGTTGTTCCTGCCAGGGCTGAAAACATCACGTTATTAAATATCGGAGAGCTCTTGTCAACAAAATCTTTATATGATTTGTTCTTTAAACTTAAAATAGCAGTCCAAACCAGGTTTGTTGTAAATCCTCCCCAGAGTATAACCACAAACGTTACATTATTCTGATAAAGCGGATTATTCCCTGCCTCAACCGCAGCATCAGCTAGGGGCTTTCCTACTTCAATCCCAAAATTAAAAAACGAACTAAGTATACCTGATAAAATAGCTATCAGCAATCCTTTTGTAAGGTTAAATTCTTTAATACTTGCCTTCTGATCTTCCGGAGACATTTCTTTTTCTTTCATCATGCCAGCTTTCCCGGAAATGGCAATACCAATCACACTAACCAAAACGCCCAACAAAACAAGTTGTCCGCCCGTAGTAGCCATCATGTCAGTAAACGAGACCTTTCCTTCAGTAGGATTAATATTATAGTAGATCGATGGAACAATAGCGCCAAAAGCAGCACAGAAACCAAGCACAACAGAATTACCCAATGACATACCCAGGTACCTTACTCCCAGTCCGTAGGATAAACCGCCAATGCCCCAGATCAGTCCCATTAGAAAGGTTAAGAATAAAATGGTGGTAGCACTTTCTTTAATAATAACTGTAAAGCCTGGAACTGTAAAGAAAGCTGCCAGAAGTGGAACAATAAGCCAAGCAAATATTCCCCCTACAATCCAGTAACTCTCCCACGCCCATTTCCGAACCTTGTTGAATGGCATGTAAAAACTACCGGAAGCAAATCCTCCTATGGAGTGAAATAAAACACCTAGCAATGATCCCATTAACTCTTGTTAAGTGAATAATTCAATTTAATTCTGAAAAAATTATTTCTTGAAAGCAATAAACAGGATGTACACTATACAAACCAGAGGTACAATAAAACCTGCCATTAACGAAAACACATCGGCAACAACACCAAATGCCAATGGCACAATTGCGCCTCCGATTATCGCTGTCACCATTAAACCTGAAATCTCATTACTTCTTTCTGGCATGTGATCAACAGTGATTGAGAAGATTAGCGGGAAAATATTGGCAAATCCTAATCCAATTAAAACGATGGCGATAAATCCAACGATAACAACAGGGGCCAAATACAATACAGCAAAACCAATTAATGAAATAATTGCAGATACTATAAGAAAGGTCCTTGGAGATAGCCAGTTCAGGATTACTCCACCTAAAAATCTTCCGGTCATAATGGCCAAGAATAAAAACAAGGTGCCCCACAAGCCTAATTCTTTAATATCGAAATCGAACCTGGCCTGTAGATAATTAGGCAATTTGGCACTCATACTTACTTCTGCTCCTACATATAGAAATATACCTATTACCATCAATGCAATGAACGGTATTTTCATCAGGCTAAAAGTAGAAGCGAAGCTTGCAGGTGGAGATGCTGTATCTTCCGTTTCTTCAATCTTTGTAACATAGAGATAAATAATTATTATCAGTACTATTACAGAATATATTGGAAACAGTATCTTCCAGTCCAATCCCCAGTATTTGACAGCAATAATTGGAATCAATGATGCTGATAAGGAGCCTATTGCTTTAACAAACTGCGCATAAGACAGGTTTCGTGAGTAAAGCCCTTCTGGTGATACATCACGCATAATTGGGTTTCCTGCTACTTGAAGCATTGTTGCACCTGTTCCTAAAAGAAGTAATGCGGCAAGTATCAGAGTAAAAGTTGAAAAACTACCGATTATGGGAAGAATCAATCCTAAGAGTGCTGCAATTAATCCTAATTGAAGGATATATTTCTTCCCTTTTCGATCCTGATAAATTCCTAATGGTATTGATAGCAGACCAAACATGATCAATCCCATAAAAGGCACCAGTCCGGCAGCAGTATTGGATAAGTTGTAATCATTCTGAAGTTGGCTGGACAGTGGGCCCACAGCATCGTTAAAACCCATAGCCAGAAAAGCCAGAAATATTGGTATTGATTTTTTAGTTCCAGACATATCTATATTCTATTTACATTTTAGCCAATGAAGGCTTGATTATTTCATAATAATTATCGTCCAGCAAACGAGCTGATCCTATTAATGCAGCTTCTTCTTTTAGTTCCGATACTCCTATTTCAATTTCAATCCCTTGCTTAGCCAGCTCTTCTCTAAATTTTGGGTAAAATAAATTAAAAGCTCTTGAAATATTACCACCGATTATCAAAGACTCAGTCTTAAATTTCTTAAACCATGGCGACAGGAACTCTGCCAGGTTTATTGCAAACTCATCAAATACAGATTTAGCATTTTCATCAGTATGATATCTATCTGCAATTTCTTTTGCACCTTTCACTTCCTGCCCTGTTTTTTCAAAGTAGGTTTTCACAAACCAGCGGGTTGAAAAATAATCATCCCCTATTCCTTCTTTATATTTTATATGCCATACACAACCCATTTCAGGAACATCCTCTCTCTCTACAATTGGATTTCCATTATCAATGAACGCAGAACCAAAACCAGTGCCCAGAGTTATAGCAACCACTTTCTTGAATTTCCGTTGCTGATCGTTAAACGATTCACCAACAGCAAATGCGGAAGCATCGTTAATAAACCTGACAGGGAAATCCATGGCTAACCTCTTTTGCAGTTCAGGCCCCAATTCCATTCCTTTTATTGCTGCCAATTTGTGATCCATGTGACTAATCCCTTTCAGATAATCAAATGGTCCAGGCATGGCCACACCAATACCTGATATCCCATTTGGACTTTTAGAAATTGCGTCATCAATTGCACCAGACCAGGTAGATAATATCTCTTCATAAACAGCTGTATGATCAACATCTGCACCTGACATGGTTTCTTTTAGCACAGTATTACTATCCAGATCAATAACTGCCGTGGTTACATGGGTTCCTCCTATATCTACACCTATTGCTAAGTTTTTCATGCCTTTCATTAGTTATGTTTGTAATGTTTTGATGGTCTTACCCCTAAAAAAATATTAGAATAGACTACAGGTTAAAATTAAGGTAAATGCTTTTAAAATTATCTTAATAGTCTATCTTAATCCAACCATATTTCGGAATGGTCACTTTTGGCCCATCGGTAGTTTTTATTACAATGTCTTCTCCTGTTGTATTCCAGGCAATAGAACCTGTAATCCCATAGCTTCCGTACTGGTATGATAGGTTGGCCCTGGCTTGTGGTCCGGAAACAATTGGAACCTCTACATCTGATTCATGCATCAGGTTTTTAAGGAAAGTGAACATCCCTTTTTCAAGCCAGTCTTCTTCCATGTTCCAGGCATGGTTAAAAGCGTGATTTGCAAGGTGAATTGATTTTTCTCCTCGTGTAAAGATTACAGGCACATCGTTCACAGATGCCAGCACCTCAGTGCCATCTGAATTTTCAAACTTGAACATCTGGTCTGACGGATAAATGCTTTCCCCGAAGTCAACACCTCGCATTAACGTTGCATCTGCATTCACTTCAATCTTGCCATGATTATTTTTTAAATAGAGAATCTTGTTGTCTGGCAGTATTGTTTCTGCTTTAAACTCATCCTGGAAATTACCACTTTGAGTGGTAGTATCCCGATGTGCCAGCAAGTACTCACCTGCATACAAAACCTTATTGGCTTTAGATAGATTTGCCCTCATTTCTTCAGTCAGATACATAGGATCCGGAACGATAACGATTTTATATTTTGATAAATCTTTATCATCCAGCCATTCATAAGGGATAGCCTTCATGTTAACTCCCATCATGTGCAGTGATGATTCGATCTGCTTGGAAGTTGAGTAGTACAAAGGCATTGCTGAATGGTTGCCTGCGATATTCCAGTTTTCATTGATAGGTCCGCCTGGCAAAGCACTTGCCTGGAAAGAATGGTATACCAATGCTACTTCTGGATTATAAGTTTGATCTTTAGTTGCGTCTATTAACTTTCGGATATATGGGCCGAGATGCAGGCTGTACTCCTCTTCAATCTTTTCTACCGTATACTGTTTTCTCCCTCCCAGATTATCAACCACTCCATGATCTTTACGCATAGGAAACTGGAATGCTATCGGGGTTACACCCTCACCTGCTGCTTTAGCCATTAGTGGTAATTGGTGTTTTAACCATTCTTCAAAACTTGGATAGGCTTCCATTTCTCCATGGCATTCACCAAAAGCTATTCGCTGGTTGCAGGTTACATCACCAAAGGAAAGATCGTAGTAAAAGAAATCTGCACCGGGAGCGTCTCCCATGTTCAGCACATAATTGTCAACAGGGTACACCTCACTCCAGGTACCCACCAGCTTTTTCGTATATTGCTTAGCAAAATTTACAAATCGCTCTCGCCAGTTGGCAAGCGATTGTGCCCGAAACTCATTCCATTTGATATACCGCATCGAGCCAGGTACGCCATGAGCAGGTGGTTCTGGCAGTTCCATACCAGGTGTATTCATGTGTTCATTAAATGCTTCTTTTGCTTTGTCTGAGAATTCATAGCCCCATTCAAAACCTCCTTCACCAAACATGCCCCACTGTATCACATAGGCCACCACATTAGGATTGTTCTCCTCATGGAACATGATCACTTTTTTTAGCTTCTCCAGTCCTGCCTGCACCTGCTCTTCATCAAAAGGATCTTTCACGTCAAACAGATCTGGCCGCACCAGCATGTCCAAACCGGCATCTGCCCAGATAGGAATATCTATTGCATGCTGGACAGTGTCGCTATTCTGGGGTTGATTCACCACCTCGTAGCCAAACTTTACAGCATTAGGTGCCATTATTTCAGGTTCCCAGCCCCACATGGCTACCATGATCTGTTTTTGTTTTAACGCTGCCAGTTGTTCGGCTTTGGTTTTTATTGTTTCTGTGTCAGTGCTGCAAGCATAAAACAAGAACCCTGATAATAATATTAATGTTTTCTTCATAATGGTTTCAGCCTTTTAACCTGTTAATATTTTACAATAATACCGCTCGATAACAATCCGGAATTTGATTCTATCCTGTAATAATAAGTCCCTGGTTTTGTGATAGTTCCATTTGTTGTAGTTCCATTCCAGACCACAGCATTAGCTCCCTGCTTCATCTTTTCATCAGCAATTAAAACTATTTCCTGTCCAAGGTTGTTTAATATACTCACCTTAATATGATCTACCTGTTGCAATTCAAATTCAATATTGATTTCTTTTTGAAATGGATTTGGATAGACTTCTATTGACGATTTAATCGTTTCATCGTTAATACCCAATTCAATTCCTTCTACTGAGGTATAATAACCAAAATTGAATCGACCCCCAGGTGCCGCATCACCATTGATATAAAAATCCATTATATCTCCATCAACCTGAGAATTATCACTCCACTTAAAGTCAATTACAATCTCATCACCTGATGTAAGCCCTAAAAACGAACGCGGAATAGCAATCTCCATCATTTTGCCACTAACGGCATAATCAACCTGTCCTACTTCTGTCCAGTTCCATGAATCTGTTGTGCTCTTCTCCAAAGTTGCCTGTGTTCCAGGATTTACACGGTTCAACACATAGTCATAACCTTCCCAGCCGGTAGTTTTGTTCCTATCAACATCAATAAACAAACGCATCCACTTTTCATCAGTTGTTGGTGTAAGGTTGTCATTGGTTTCAACATAGAAATACAGATTATCAGCATCGCGGGCCACCTTGGCCAGCACGATATCGTTACGACCTGTTGTGTTTGTATAGTTTAACGCATTCCCAGCTCCCTGGTGATTTCTGGAAATTGTATTGCCTTTGTAATGTTTGAATTCAGGAAATACACCTGACCATGAATCAAAGCTACCGATCGAAATAGTTTTTTCGTCAGATGTTGTAATCGGTTTGCTCATTCCTTTGAACTTACGAACGTTATCAACCAGCTGAACATAATATGCATCGCCATATTTACCCCAGGATTTAACCGGTTCTATATCCCTGCTTCGCATACCGTCAACTGCATCCTGAAAAGACACTTCAACAGGAGCATAACCTGTACAGCCTGTCCAGTCTCTCCACCTACCAATGGTCCATTCGTTCCAACCCGTAACAAATACCAGCTCAGGATTCAATTCAAGCGCCCTGATCCACTGCTCTTGAAAGTTTGCTCCTTCATACATTGCATTCTCTCCAGTATCCCAAGTATTCGTTTTCTTAGAATAATTTCGACCGTATGTATCCGGGCCATTAAAAGCTGTACAATGATTATTGCTATTGGCACTTGCATTTTGTGCTATTCCTACGGTGACTTGCTCATTGTTAGCAAAAGCATGTTGCGGATAAACCTCTAACCATCCCCAATTAGGGGAATTTGCCGGACGTGAAGCCGGGCCGTTAACATAATCGCCCTGCCCCGGACGGAAAGTGAAATGATTTTTAATGGCTGTTATTTGCATAGGATCATATCCCGCTCCGATTTGCGAGGCAGTCCAACTTGTTCCGTTAGCAATTCTTTCCTGGGTAGTAGAACCTTCATGAACGATATAGGACATGTAGTCACCGCTTACAGTACTGCCATTAAAATAGCTAGTAACACCACTTGTTTCCTGATCGAACTTATAAACACCAACCACCTCTTTAGCATTAGAAAGCTTTATCACATAATCGCCAGCGGGTTGTGCAGAGAAATCAACGAATAGTCTCGAGTTGTCATTGAAGTCAACATATTCTTTACTTGCTATGGCTGTGCCTGCTATCGTTGTAGCATAATTTGTATTCCATTTGTAAAGAGAGATAGTAAGACTACCTGTATTGTTACTATAACTTGGACACTCCATCCCAACACTTTTAAATGATGATGTTGCAGTAAACTTCATAGCTGCATTATCTGCAGTTGGTACACCTTCTAAAATCTCCGGATAGGCCATTATTAATGGTTTTCCTTCCCAGTAGAAAATCAGATCTTCGTACTCTCCCGGATTTTTATATAAATCCTCATAAAGCTGATTAATGGCAGCCAGTGCTCCTTCCTTGATATTATCCCAAAGTGTAAGAACAAATGCAATTTGGGGAGTTTTCACTCCATCTGCACGAGCCTGTTTCCATACTTCGAGCAATTTCGTGTATCCTTCTTTCCAGGTAACAGAACCATTTGTGGCATCGAAAAATACAACATCAACGCCAGCATCGGCTAGCATTTCAGCGTGTTTGCGTAATACCCATTCATCGGTAGTGCGGTAGTAACCAAACAGCGACTCATCCCAATAATAGGTGCCTCCTTCAGGAAGGCCTCCCCATGCACTATGATCCCAGTTTTGTTCTATCACCGATTCGTCATTGCTTGCTAAAATCTGAGTAAGGTTCATAACCGGATGCGTGTAATCAACATGATGCCCAATATGCCATGTATGATAAAACATCCCTACAAGCTTGCCAGGTTTGGCATCTTCCGCTTGTTCGCTATACCAAAGCAAAGCTGTACGACCCAACGCATCCGTGGTTGACCAATGATCTGAACTTACCTCGAATTGCGCACTGGCACTAAATGAAAATAGTACCAAGAGTATAATTATTGATCTCATGATAATGACTTTTTATCTCTCAAATTTGTAAATACCTGACCCTATCTTATGCTTTTCATATTCTCCTTTTGCATTCGGAACAAATACAGTAGCGCTTGTATTGGATGGGATTTCTACATCAAGAATAACCCTTTCACCCTCGAGTCTCCATGATGATCTTACAGTACCATACATGGTTTCCTGGCTGGCAGAGGCATTTGTCAAGCTCCCACCTATTGTTGGCTTAATAATCATCTTTTTGAAACCCACACCATCATCAGTAAAGTCGATACCGGCAACAACCTTGTACATCCAGTCCCCAATAGCTCCATAAGCATAATGGTTGAATGAATTCATGATGTCTTCATCATCATCTGTGGTGAAGGCGCTTTTCATATTAATATCACCATTGGGCATGATACCATCCCAGCGCTCCCAGATGGTTGTAGCTCCTTTTGTTACAGGATACAACCATGACGGATATTCTTTCCTTGTAAGCAGATTGAAGGCATCATCGTTGTAACCATATTTGGTCAGCACATGGCAAACCAGAGGTGTACCTACAAATCCGGTTGTAATGTGACCAAACTTGCGGATATTTTCTACATACTTCTGAGCCGTTAATAATTCCTTTTCTTTGGGTACAAGGTCAAACCCCAGTGCCAGCACATAGGCTGTTTGTGTATTTGAACTTACCCGACCATTCTTAGTAATGTATTCATCATTAAAAACAACTTTTATTTTCTCCAAAAGTTCCGAATATTCTTTTTCTTCTTCAGATTTCCCTAAAATTCCAGCGGTTTTTGAAAGAAGTTCAGTAGAGCGGGCAAAGTAAGCCATCTGGATAATATCCTTGGCCGTTGTTGCACCCGGGTAATCAGAGTTATCCGTGGTGTAGGCCAACCAATCGCCATAATGAAATCCAGTGTTATATAAAAGATTATCACCTGCCTTCCCACGCATGTATTCTACCCAGGCTTTCATTGCCAGGTAGTTTGTTGCTAAGATTCTTTTATCTCCATAATATTGGTACACGGTGTAAGGCACAACTGTAACTGCATCTGCCCATGCTGCGGAACCATGACCTCCTTCGCCAAGGACATCAATATATGGAATGATATGCCCTACTGCCCCATCTTCCCGCTGGTCGGCAGCTACATCTCCGAGCCATTTGGTAAAGAAAGAAGCAACATCCATATTAAACGCTGCCGTAGGTGCAAACACCTGTGCATCGCCTGTCCAGCCCAGTCTTTCCTGTCGCTGCGGACAATCGGTTGGCACATCAAGGAAATTACCTCTTTGGCCCCATTGGATATTTTGCTGTAGCTTGTTAATAAGTGGGTTGGAGCAAGTAAACTCACCCGTAAGTTCCATATCAGAGTAGATCACTACTCCGGTAAACTCTTCCGGCTTTGGCATATAATCCAGACCGGATATTGTAAAATACTGGAAACCCTGAAATGTGAAGTTTGGTTCAAACTCCACCTCACCATCTTCTTTAAAAGTGTAGTTGATCTCTTGTTTTGCACCTTTCAGGTTGGTTGTAAAGATATTGCCATGCTTGTCTAACACCTCGATATGGCGCAGGATTACTGCCTGATCTTTTTTGCCCTTAAGTTTCCATTTAACCCAACCTACCATATTTTGGCCCATATTTACCAGTGTGTCTCCTTCTGGTGTAACTGAAATTGAAACAGGTTTCACTTCCAGCATCCTGCGTACAAAGGGTGCCACCTGTGCAAATAATTGACTCTTTGGAACATCCAGAGTTTCAACTGACATCCAGCCTTTTTCGTCATAATTGATCATATCCCAGCCTGGTATCTCCATACGTGCATCATATTGTTCACCCATGTAGATGTCGGACCACCGAATTGGCCCGTAATTATATTTCCAGGACTGATCAGAAGTGATTATTTCTTTGGTTCCGTCTGTATAGTTGACTTCAATCTGCGCCAATAATGCCAACTTCTCACCATATTGGTTACGGTTTGGGTGCGCCCAGCCTGCCAGGTGTCCGCGATACCAACCATCGGCAACGGTTGCGCCAATTGCATTTGCGCCTTTTTTCAGATGATCTGTTATATCATAAGTTTGATATTGATGGCGCTTGTTATAAGATGTCCAGCCCGGAGCAAACAAAGCATCACTTACCCTTTTCCCATTGATTTTTAGTTCATAAATCCCCAGACTTGTAGCATAAACCCTGGCTGATTTTATTGTTTTGTTTAGTGCAAACTCCTTGCGGAACATGGGTATTTCTTTAGCTTCGTAAAGGTCGCCAAGCACGCCATCACTAATCCATTCAGCCTCCCAATCTTCAGTATTCATTAAGGCCATTTCAAAGAAATCCTGTCCGGATGACCAGCTGCTGGCTCCTTTATTTGTCCAGACCTTTATTCGCCAGTAAATTCTTTGTCTTGATTTTAGCTTTTCTCCCTCATACTCAATATGGATCGATTGATCAGACTCCACCTTTCCTGTAGTCCAAACAAGGTTTTTACCTTTCTTCAGGTCTGATAAACTCAAAGCTGCCTGAATATGGTAAGCAGTTTGAACCACATTTTTTTCTGCTGATTTTATCTTCCAGCTTAAACGGGGCTTTTCAATATCAATACCGAGCGGATTGGTCTTGTATTCTGTAACAAGAGATGTTACCCCTGGGTTCTTTGCAATTGTACTACTGGTAAACATAATTCCCGTGATTATTAAAGTAAGGCTTAAAAATGCGCTAAAGTGGTATTTCATTAATATTTCGTTTAAAATTCTCTATTTAACGTAAATCCAATATAAAAATAACAAAAACACTTACCGTCACTCAGAGGGCTATTTAATCTAGCGAAGCATAATAAATAGACTCCGCCTAAAGGGCAGGCACGGCGTGGAGTCCCCAATGGGGGATTCCTACGGCTTTACCTACCCTTATCCCATACTTGTAAAGCCTCTGAATGACGTTTTTGTTGTTTTTAATCATCGATAATTAGTTGGTTTAGGATCAAGCATCTCAACCAACCCCTCTTTTATACTCCATGCATGAAAGAAATTTCCTCTCGGATTATAATGACCAATAAAATATTGTGATAAATACTCCACTTCGTCACATTTATACTTTTTGTAATCCTTCACATGCTCTGCCATCAAATCGACATAATTCAATCCCTTTTCTTTAAGAAACTCCACAAATTTAATATCGAATCTCTTTCCCTCTTTAATCATTTTGCCAATTTCGTAACTGTTATACGACAAAACGTAAAGTACTTTTTTATTGTTCTTTTTTGCAAATTCTTCTATTCGTTCTACAATCTTCTCCGATGCAAAAAATGATGCTCTCAGGTGTATTTCGTCACTCAACTCATTGAAAGATTCCGCATTGTCAATTCTCGTATTTATTCCAAAAGTTGTTGAGAGCTTCTTTAATTCGTCATATTGATTGTCAGTTGTTGTATTAGCATTAATCCTATGCGATAACATCAGGTTGAAAACAAAATCATCCTTAAAACGATTGACCACCCATTCGACATCACAAAGATTGTAAACATCTTCTGGTTTCGGACATGGATTAGGGTGCTCAATGATCTTGTCTTTTTCAATATTTACTTCAACATATGGGAGTGTTACCTCACCGAAAGCTCCCGGCTGGCGTTTCACTCTAATGCTGCGCCATGCATCCAGATTTCGGTAGTGGTCATCACTATAAATGTTGAAGATGATAAATTCAGCAGGGTTCTCTTTTTCTTTTTCTAGCATCCTCAAGTATGCCTGATAAACAGACCAACCACCCACACCATAATTTCTAAGCGGTTCACCGATGTGACTAGCCAGCACTTCCTGCCATGTTTCTCCATCACTTACCTGGTGACATTGAACAAAACTGTTTCCATAGGTGTTAATTCTGCATTCTTTATCAGCATGATTGATCATTTTTCGTTCACCGAGGCCTCCATCGGCATAATTATAATTACAAACAGAACCATCTACTCCATCTCTAATATCAGAGGTATTTAATAACCAACCATATTTGCTACTGTATTGTGCGAATTGGTTTTTGCCGCTCAGCCAGTCATCTACATCTGCTGAATCATAAGCGAGTTCTGCAGCGTATTCTCTAATTGCTTTTTTGCGTTGTTTTTCACTGACCTGTGCTAAAGCCGATGTGGTAAGCAGGTAGATAAAGCCAATCAAGATGATTATTTTCTTCATATTTGATAGCGGTTTTATGCGATTTACTTTTTATTTAACACTATTTAATTCCAGTGCCTGTTTAATAATTTCATGCACATGAGGCTCCTTCTTTTCCATTGGTAAGCCCAGCACACTTGGAGCACCAAAAATACGATCACCAATGTTTTTATGTAGGCTTATCAGGGTGCTATCTTCATCATTGATTGACACCCCGGTAATCATTTCAGGGGTTTCCAGGTAACCATATTGAAACCACAATAAGCCATTGCAGCTCTCCTGTGTCATAGCAAGAATATAATACCACATACTTACCTCATACGATGGGAATCTTTTCCCCTCATCAGTTATAGATCCGAAAGCATCTCCGACCATTAGGTAGGGCATATCCCATTTGTTAATCCAGTCGAGGATCAATGCCAGTCTTTCTCGATAGTACTTTTCGAAATTGGCAGGGGTGTTTTCGCCTGTTTCATCCGTAAAGAAATAAGGATCGATCATTAACAGGTCTACATTTTTGGGAGGGATAGCATCGGCAAAACCTTCTGCCGGTATCGCATAGCAGGTTGTGATTTTTGTACCTGGAAATACCAATTTGTATTCTTCAATGTATTTTTCCAACACATCCGGACCTGGTATAAAATTAATATCCGGCTCATCCCAGAAATACAAATAATCAAGCTTAGCGAACTGAGGTACACGTTCTTTCAAGTCGCGTAAAAACTTTTTATAACCTTCAAACGTGCCATACTGTACAATCAAACCTATCGGGAACTCTCCAACCGTTATATAATCCATCGACTCCAGCAGGTCAATTCTCCTGCCAATATCTTTTAAACCTTTGTCACCTATGGCATTAAGATCACCATCAATGTAATTCCTTACCATCTGAGGTGTAATTGAGTCTAACTTTATTGTTGAAAACACAAGCATGTTAGCAAACTTCCGAATCTCTTTAAGTTCTTCAGAATTTTCCAGCACATCGTTTTTATAGAAGTAACCGTGGTATTGCAGCTTGTTGTCAGACAGGAAATTGCTGGATTCCTGTTCGGTACGCGATTGATTTGGTTGCTTGTCATAATTGCATCCTATCATGAGAAACATTACAGGTAAGAGCAGTAATCTGTATTTTTTAGGCATTATTTAATTTGGTCAATTTATAGATTGAATTAAATCAATATTGCGCAAATTTCAAACAACACTACTTTCTTATGCAACCTAAATGTCAAGTTTCACTTCTTCCCCACGCTCTCGTGCAGCAAGAGCCTCTTTGATTCTTGATATAAACTCACGGTTTATAGGATATTTTGCTATAACCAGGGCTGCGATGATAGCAATACCTGCACTTACAATAAATGTTGCTGAACCAAGATTATTAATGGCCTCAGGTGATTGATTTTCACTTCCTTCAACGAATCCGATACCAATTAATAAATAACCAGTAATCAGCATTCCAATCGACATCGCAACTTTTGACAAAAAACTCAAAGTTGCACCATATCCACCATCTTTAAGGACTCCTGTTTTATACTTACCAACCTCAGAAATATCGGCCATCATAGAAAAGGCAAGAGGATTTAAAACCCCACTTCCCATCCAGTATAGTGAATTGAATATCAGGAAGACTATCATTGACACTGGAATTTCATATCCAGCAAAGGTGGAAACCAGGTCTTTTGGGAAGAAACCAGTAGTAAATAGCAGGAGCAATATAACATTGCTAACAACGCTCACAAGCACGGCATAATATGCTACAGGTTTTTTATCCCATTTGTTCACCAGGGGAGGCATGATTAAAGCTCCAATTCCCGCACCAACCATTGTTGCGCCATGTACAATTGATTTCTGACCAGCCGTAAACTCCATAAAATAAACATAAACATACATTTGAAGTGACGAAACCAATATTATCCCTAACATTACAATCATCATAAAGATGAAGACTACACGCGAGTATTTGTCACTAAATATATCCTTGAAATAATTCACAAAAAGGTTAAAACTAAACTTTTCAATATCGTTGGATGATCTGCTATCAACTATATACTTCCTTGTGGCAAATAGAACAATCGCTAACAATATCAAACTGGCTATTGAAAATGTCCACCCCATTTCAATAAAATTAGAAGCTATGCTTGTTGCGTTGGTACCATCAACAGGATCTTTAAAAAAAAGAGTCCATGCTAACGCTGGCCCTGCTATATTTACAGCCATATTAAATCCGAATTTAACACCCTGAAGCTTGGCTCGATCAAAATAGTTAGTGCAAATTTCAAACCCTAATGCTACATAAGAAACCAGGAAGATCGTAATTGATGTTCTTAAAAGAAGGTTCATCACTACCAAATACCAAAAAAGCATATCTGTATCAGCTCTAAATGACCCTGGTACTGCCCAAATAAAATAAAAAGATAAAATAGTAGTAATGCCTCCAAGTAACATATAGGGGTGTCTACGACCAAACCTGCTCTTTGTATTATCACTGATATAAGCCATCAGAGGGTCTGTAATTGCATCCCAGAAAGTGGCAACTGCCATTGCAATACCAGCCATTGCATAGTTTAAACCTAATGCTTCGGTATAGTAGAGCATGGCAAATGCAAAAATCCCATTCATTACCAGAGAATTCACACCATCTCCAGTAGAATAGAAAAAAATGTCTGTGAATTTTGTTCTACCTGCGTTACGGTTTTTTAATTCCATTATCGGGAATTTGTTTGTTTATTAAGCTGATTGGATGAAGAAAAAAATCTATTCTTTTCTATTCATGCAATCCATCTACATAAAAATAACAACCGGTATACCTACTAATTTTACTATACTGATGTTTTAGTTTTGATTACTGTTCTTTTTTATTCCAAATTGTTAATCCAGCTTATACAAAGTTCTTTCCATGTTTCTAAATGCCCCTTTCCATTAGCCAACCCAAATCCGTGACCACCATCATTATAAATATGTAATTCGCTTACTACTCCCATTTGTTGCAATGCTGCGTAATAGGTGACACTATTCTTTACAGGAACTGCAGCGTCATCCGTTGCATGAACTAAAAAGGTTGGAGGTGTGTGTTTTGTTACATGATCTTCATTTGAATAATA
>JBDLIU010000068.1:0-18064 GCA_039714715.1 Bacteroidota bacterium | reverse complement strand
CCCCCAGAACTTTTGCGTCTGGGTATTCTGGTGAACTGTCTGTGCCAGCATATAGCACTAAAGTGTAATTAGCTGTATTCCCGAAAGCATTGGTATGAAATGAATGAAAATATTCTGCCCCAAAATTATTGGCAACCTGTACCCTGTCTGATAGAGTTGGGTCTCTATTAATGGAGTCTGGGTGGTTAGTAGTCCTGGTAAGCTTGACATCGGCTCCTAGTTTTTGTAAAAGTGTATCTAGATACCCAACGGCTTCCCAGTTTGCATCTGATTCCCAATAATATGTGCCCAGGCCAAGATCAATCTGCCTGTCATTCTCGGGATCATGCCCTCCATGGCCGGGGTCAAGGCATAATTTAATTTGTACATCATCTATTACGAATAATGTGTCTAACTGTGTGTTCTGAGCATGGGCAGGTTTTGTCCAAAACAGAACCACTAATGCCAATGAAACCAATAATATTCTTTTCATATTAATTCGTTTTTGAAATTAAAAACAATTTACCATCTGGCGAATTTGCCACAATTTTTTCTTTGAAAGAATCCACCTTTGGATTTTCTGCCATCTCTTCTATGTTTTTTGATAGATGATACTTTTCTCCGGAATCTATATTTAACACATATACCTCTGAAGAAAGTGTTTGCATACCATCATCTTTTGATAATGCATATAAAATTAGATTATTATCAATCCATGATGGCATATCCATCTCTCCTAACTCCTTAATTATATTACCGTTTAGGTCAGATATGTAACCTCCTTGCCCAATCACTTCGAAAAGAATCATTTCTTTATCAGGTGAAAAAGATGGGTTAACATAGTTTTTCTTGCCAACTGGCGCAATGGCTCTTACATTATCCTTTTCCATTATCTCTATAGAGAAAAGATCGGAAGAAGTTCTTACCCAGGTGTCTTCCTCACCAGCCAGAACCTGCTTATAGGTAACATAAGCACCGGGAGCAAACCTTGCTTCATTATCTGACACTTTAGTAATAGTACCTGTCGAAATTTCCACCTGTTCTAAATATTTCAACCTTGCTCTTACCTGATAAATAATGTTATCCTCCAGAACTGCTGGTTTAAAGCCTGCTCCTTTCTGGTCTGTCAGTTGTTTTGTTGAACTATCGGCCAAATTATAAAGCCACAATCCATTATAGTTAGCAGTTGAATATACAATAGCCTTTCCATCATTTGTAAAATGAGGGTAATAACCTTCAACAGATAACTCTTTAAGATCAACTTTCTCCCAGGTCAATTCAGCTGGTGCTTCCACCTCTCCTGTTTCTTCTGCCTCTATTGTTTTATCGACTTCCTCTTCTGTTTGATTAACCTTTTCCTTTTTAGGTGTACATTCTGATGCTCCAAGGAGCAACCCCGATATCAAAAGGGTAGTAACTAATAATGTTCTCATTTCTTTTTCTTTAGCGTTCTTTTAATATAAGGTGCTGTTATCATTTCACTCTCATTATATAATCTGTCTACAGCAGTAACCGCATACGTATATTTCTTTCTTTTAAGCACATTTTTATCAATAAAAAACGGACTGCTCGCTCTTTTGATCTCCAGAATATTAGCTGAATTCTCTAAATCACCTACTTCCTTGCCTTTAAACCTGTAAATAACATAATACATAGCCGTTGAATCACTCGGTGCCCAATTCAGGTAAATGCCAGTTTTATCATTCCTAACTGTTAGAGAATCGGGTGCAACCGGGGCCTCGTTATCCAACCATGGCATAGTTGGTACAAGTGCTTTGTTTTTGTATAAGTCTGTTCTCAGCGAATCGGTAATACCTAATGTATTATCAAAAAACCATTTTGAACTATAATGTGAACTGCCTTTTACTTTGGCTGAGTTTCTGTTCAGCCTAATCTGATCAGGTATTTCTGATGGATTCCACCATGCACTATCTCTACCTACAGGGCCAATTCTATAGGTACCGTGACCAATATATAGATGACCTTTAAAGTCAATATTCTCCCACCATGGCAGCAACTTCCTATAAGGTACCAGCTTATGATCCATCGGAAAATATAGTTGGGGCAAAACATAATCGATCCACCCTTCTTCCATCCATTTAACTACATCTGCAAATAAATCGTCATAGTTGGTCTGGCCAGCCTGCGAATCAGATCCTTTTGGATCTACTGATTGATTGCGCCAAACTGAAAATGGGCTGATCCCGAATTTTACCCATGGTTTAACACTTTTAATCGTGTCATTCAGCATCTTTATTACTGTATTAACATTCTCACGTCTCCAGTCATCTTTGATTATTGTTGAATCCTGATTGTATAAGCTATATGTTAAGCTATCGGGAAACTCTTCTCCCCAAATTCTATATGGATAAAAGTAATCATCGAAATGAATGGCATCTACATCATACCTGGTTGTTACATCTTTAATTACCTCTGTTACATGTTCCATAACCTCCGGTATTCCCGGATCAAAATAAATACGATTTCCATACTGGTGGAACCAGTCAGGTTTTTGATAAAAGATATGTGTGCTATCTTCAGGTAAATAGAGTGTATCCACCACTATTCGGTATGGATTAAACCAGGCATGAAATTCCATGCCTCGATCATGAGCCTCATCAATCATATATGTTAATGGATCATAATAAGGGTCTGGTGCCAATCCACTTTCTCCGGTGAGATATCTTGACCATGACACTTTATCAGATATGTAAAATGCATCTGATGATGGCCGAACCTGTACAATCACAGCATTAAAACCATTCTGTTGATGAAAATCCAGTATCTTACGATATTCATCCTTTTGCTGTTTGGTAGAAAGCCCTGGTTCCGTTGGCCAATCTATATTTTTCACTGTCGCAATCCAAACGGCTCTCAACTCCCTTTTAGGAGATTGAGCATATAAAGCTACAACCAGTAACGAAAAAACTATGGATACAAAAAATCCCTTCATGCTAATAGATTGTTTTTAATTCTGCTCCCGGAAAATAATGAGTCATTATCTTTTCTGAGCTGTTGCCTTGTAGTGCCATTGACAAAGCTCCTATCTGGCAGAAACCAACACCATGCCCCCATCCTGCACCTTTGAACATAAATCCTGCTGGTGCTTCACTATCACCTTTTTCTGATTCAACAATAAATGCTGAACTATATAAAAATGATTTATCTAATGATTGTCGTATGCTAAAATCCTTGTTAAGCGTTAATTGTTTCTTATTGTCAGATTCATCAAGATATATCACATCAAGATAAATGACTCTGCCTCCACCTCCTCGTTTTTTCACATTTAACTCCAAAACTGCCTTAGCACTAATATTATGGTGTTTATTAATATTTTCTGTAAGATCTTCCTGACTCACATATCGCTCCCAACGAAAATACTCTCCCTTTTCATCAACTGTGCCCAAATATTGTTTTAGCTCTTGCTCATTTAAAATAGCACTACTGCAATACGTTTTTGGAGTAGTGTTAACCCAATGTTCAAAATTTTCTTCCTCTGTTAGCGAACCTGTTAGTTCTTCTGGTTGTGTTGCTGAGTCCGGAATGTTTTTTAAGTATGCATGCTCTTCTTCCTCCCAAATAGAATCAAAAGTTTCCATCATTCCTCCACAACTCTTCGAATAACGGGCATCGCAAATCTGATCATCATAGATAGCCACTATACCAGAAGTAGTTAATGAACCTAAAATCGATTGCTGACTTAAATGGGTTGTGCCCTGATATCGCTGACAACAATCATCATTACAGGCATCTAATCCTAAATCCTTATGCTTTTGTTCTGCTGCTGCTAATATCCAGGAACGGGCCGTAATTGTTTGCGCCTCAACAAATGCATCGGGGCAAGACGCATTCATTTCTGAAGTTGACACACACATAAGATAGTGTTCCAGTGGCAGTTCGTTACACAAAAACAAAACATCGTCCACCACCTTTATTTTTACAATATCGGGGATGTAAACATCAATATGCTTTTTCCAATGATAATCCCTCCCGGAAATAACATTTTTAACCTTGATTCCTTCCTGTGGGGCCAGCGCCTTTTTTTGATTGTCAGGATGAACACTAACTTCATCTATTATGACAAAGTCTTCTCCATTAATTTTCACCTGCACCTTGCCATCCTGTAATTTCAGGTTAATTCTTGAGCCTGGTTTCAATTCAGCTGACTTGTCAATTCCATCAATTGAATACCCCTCTTTTAATGATTCCGGTATTTCAATATCGATTTCATTTACACCATCTTCGGGTAAAATAATACCAATTGAAACAACAGGTTCTTTTTTCGGAATATGGTTTTGTTTTAACATTTTATTTCTTGCTGAAATAGGCATCAATTCCAGCCCCTAATGCTGGTGCTTCTCTCAGTTTAGATGATTCAATAATCTCATTTAAATTACTATAGAATTTCTTGTTTGAAGCTGATATAAATTCTGAATTCTGAATCAACTCATTCAATTGTTCTATCACAGGTTCTTTTACAGCTTTTACGCCTGATTCACTTTCAAAGAGGTCTCCCAGTCGCTGCCCAATTATGATTTTATCAAAAACCATATTGAGGTATGGATGCGTTTTATCCGGTTGCGGTTTATTGGGATTAACAAATTCAAAAAGGTTTTGCCACCCCTGATTGAGTGTAACAATTCTTTCGTATAACAGTTGTGCTATGCTACTGTTTACAATATCAAAGGTTTTTATGGCTGCATCCTCTCCGTTTAATGCTAATTCAGAAACCTGTTGAGGATAAACTCCTTCAGCATTTAACTGTTCGACTGTTTTGCCTGAGATTTCTGCATAGGTCTTCTGGATTCCACCTACAGCAGTCACCCTCTCCATGGGCAAACCTTGCATATTTTTTATCTCCCAGGTTTTAGCTATCCAATCTTTTGCTTTATCAAATGGAAGCAACTCCCCTTTAAGCTTCATGGCATCAGCTACTCCTGTACCTCCTCCCAGGTAATATGCATTCTCTGTTGACCTGAAAAGCCCTTCATCTGAATAGTTTTCACCGATACCACAATAATCTGCATCACTACCCAGATGGGCTATTGGTGCAACTATTTTCACTCCTAATTGCTCCAAACGATCCTCCAACACCTCCGAATAATTTGTCATTCTAGGACCATTGGCAAGGACAGCAATACCTCGTTTATCTTCGGTTTTTAATCCCGGCATTCCTAACCCAATAAGTACATTCTTAATACCAGTCTTTTTAACCAGATTATTAATGGCTAGTGCACATGTTTCTATATAAACACCTGCCTGCTGTTCCTCCTCCTGAGTAGGCTTTATTGTTGTAGCAAGCTCATTTAGTTGAATGTTAATATTTATCGATGTATAATTCGGTATATAGTCCTCTACCTCTCTGTAAGATTTCGATGCATTAGTATTCCCTAATGAAAATGTCTTGCTGTTTTCATCATAAAGAATCTCCCAGGCACTTACTTTGGTAGCACCGCCATCAACACCTACTAGTAAATAATCCTTACTCATATATTATTTATTCAACTTAATCCTTCTCAGGATACTTTCTTTACGCATATGGTCTTTGGCCTCATCATTCCTGTCAATAGTGGCCTGGTCAATACTATGGTCCGTACCTCCTTCATGACGAATTACTTCATAAATGGCATCCCATACCCTACCGATACGATGTTGCTCACTTACCCTCATTACCATTTGGTAATCCTCTCCATAATTTCTGGCAAAAGGCTCTTCATTCACACTGAAACCAATATTCTTTATTAACGAAATAGGAATAGACCTTGGAGCTCCTGCTCCACCGATGCGCAGAAGATTGTTTCTGCCATTCTCCTCTGTCCATTCATCGTGGGTAACAACAGGCAGTTCTTCCATCCTGGTGATTTCGCCATTTTCTTGCTTCTCCCAAACCTCATAAGAACCGATAACCATCCCTATCTTAGGATCACTGTCATAAACTGCAAGAATCTTTTCAACAGCATCCGGTTTCAGCCGGTCATCTGAATCCAGCTGAACATAATATTGCCCCTTTGCTGATTTTGCTCCCATGTTAAAACAAAGACCCAAATTGTTCAAATCATGAACTAATAATTGCACCCCGGGCTTTGCAGGATCATATTTTTCTCCTCCTGGCAAGTATTTCTTCACTGACTCAATTGTAGGGTCATTATCACCTCCATTTACAACCACAACAACTTCAACTTCATTTACAGTCTGAGCCTGTACACTTTCAATCGCTTCGCAGATAAACCTTGGACGGTTATTAACAGGAATAATCACAGATGCTTTTAAGGTTGCATTTTGATCAGAAGAAGGTCGATTAGAATAATGCGCACCTGGTTCCAGGTATCCGCCAATCCTTTTTAGATGACCAGACAGCACATTCTCGGCCTCAAGCTGGCTATCCTTGCTTGCCATTAGATAGTCAAATACGTTATGTGTTTTTGATTGAGCAACTACCTGAAATAAGGATCCGGCATACCTGTTAGAAATATGTGTTATTTCATAATTTTCGGATATTTTCAACCTAAGATCATAGATAGCATTGTGCTTAACATTTTCATCCAGATAACCACAACTCTCCAAAGCTTCTTTCTTAAGGAATACGGCTTTACCATAATCCTGATTATCTCTTACGCGACCAATGTGATGCTTTAATAAATGTACTTCTTTCACCTCTTCCCCTTCGAGCAACTCATAATCTGAGTAAATAAACCCAGTTGTTTTGTTGTTTGTTGCTGCTAAAGTATAAAGGTCTAACGCACTCTTCTTTAGAAAAAGCTCCTGTGTCCTGTTGTCTAAATACAGGTGATATTTTGCCCCACTTCCTTTCATTGCCTTGTTCAACTGAACAGACAAAGGATCCTCTTCTCCAACATTGATAAATGAAACCTTTAGAGATTCAGTGTTGATATCTTCGATGCTTTTTAAAACACCACTTGAATCTTTATCACTTAATATTGAGACTTCAAAATCCCTGTTTGTTTGATCAAAAATGGATTGAACTGTCTTTAAAAATCCGCTTTCCGAATACTCGCTGGATTTTGAATAATGTAAAATAATATTTGTTGACATACTTAATTAATTTTTAACCTTATTTCCTTTTCTTATTTCTTTCCAAAGTCCTTATCTACATTAATAAATTTAACAATTATGAATGATGGAATGGTACATATCATTACCCAGATAAAGAAGTTCTGATAACCAATTATCTCCTGAAGCCATCCGCTAACCATGCCCGGGATCATCATTCCCAAAGCCATGATTCCAGTAGTCATAGCAAAGTGAGCTGTTTTATGTTTTCCGTCAGAAACATAAATCATATATAGCATATAAGCTGTAAATCCAAATCCATAGCCAAACTGCTCAACAGCTACGGCTGCTCCTATCAGGTATAGTGATTCCGGCATTGTGAATGAAAGATATACATAAACAAGATTGGGCAGGTTCATGGCCGCCACCATCCACCAAAGCCAATATTTTAGTCCTTTTTTAGAGGCAACAATTCCTCCTATAATTCCCCCTGCTGTGAGAAAAAGAATTCCTAGTGTGCCATAGATAAGACCAATATCTCCTGTTGTCAAGCCCAGACCCATCATTTCTCTTGAATCCAACAGGAATGGTGATGCAAGTTTTACTAACTGGGACTCACCAAGTCTATAGACCAATAAGAACAATATAATAATCCAGATATCTTTCTTTTTGAAGAACAGAAAAAATACTTCCAAAAACTCTATAATAAATCCTTTTCCTTCATTCTGTACAGGTTTGTCTTCTACTGGTTTAGGTAAAATAAATCTATGATATATGAAAAATAGAAAGAACAGAACTGCTATAGCGGTAAAAACAATAGTCCAGGCAAACCTTATATTCCCAGACAAACCGGAAAATGTAGCTTGAGCTGGTTTATCAAGTTTTGAATCAAGTTGGATGGCAGCAATGGCTGGTATATTCCAATTATTACTGCCAAACTCATACCTGTAATCTCTTACCAGCGAAATGCTTTTATCCCCTCTTTCGTGGCTGAAGTTTAAAACAACTTTATCATCGCCTTCCGGTTTTTTACTCAGGTAAAACCATACATATCCGATATTTCCTGCTGTTTTTAATTCACCGGATTCGTCTGTTTTATTGAATGTTTCTTTTAGCAAAGCTGCCAAAGGATCAGAAACATTCCTGGTCCACCATCCTTTGTCATCTTCATCTTCCTCTTCAGGTTCATAAAATCCATGACTGGTGTTCCAATCCTCAATTTTATCAATAACAACTTTAGCATCCGCTTTAGTAACAGGCTGGAGATTCAATATCAATTCATCGTTTGATATAAAATAAAGTTCAGCGGTGTCTTCACGAACGGTAATACTTTCAGGATCAAATTTTACCAGCTCCTTAGTTTCTTCACTGGAGGTTGTAACAGTAAGCTCTACAGGTGGCAAACCAGTTCTTGACTCAATTACTCCTGCTAGTATTACAAAAAGACCCTGGCCTGTAAGCATGGCCAGCCTATAGAATGTACTTCTAATCCCTACAAAATATGTCTGATCATGTTTGGAGAGCCCAAGCATATAGAATCCATCAGCAGCAATATCGTGAGTAGCTGAACTAAACGCTAATAACCAGAAAAAGGCGAGTGTATATTGAATAAAGTTAGGTGCAGGTATAGTCATTGCAACACCTGCAAGTCCTATACCAATTAAAAACTGCATTATTATAATCCAGTAACGTTTGGTTTTAAGGATATCTACAACAGGGCTCCAAAAAGGTTTAATAACCCATGGCAGATACAACAAGCTTGTATATAATGCAATATCGGCATTAGACACCCCCATCCTTTTATAAAAAATTACCGACAGGGTCGTTACTAAGACATAGGGTATACCTTCGGCAAAATAAAGGGATGGTATCCAACTCCATGCTCTTGCTTTAGAGTGTGCTTCAGGTTCGGTTAAATTTGGTTCCATTAAAGTTTTTTATATGACTTGAATTCCGCGTTTTTTAAATCCGGATAAAAAATCAGATTCAGGGTCAGCCTCAGTAATTAATGTGGTAATCTTATTATGCTTACTAACTAAAAATCGTTGCTTGGTATCGACCTTTTCAGAAGTTGCCATAATTACAACCCGTTCGCTAACTTCAATTACAGCTCGTTTAAGCTGAGCTACCTCCATGTCGATTTCCATGAGGCCCGAATTCAGGTCTATACCACTTGCTCCAAGAAAGCATATATCGGCACGAATATTCGAAATATTTTGTATCAGGTCAAGACCAACTGTAATTTGTGCACGTTTCATTAGCTGGCCCCCAAACAAAATCACATTGATTTTCGGATGCTCCGAAAGTCTCATGGCAACAGGCAAACTATATGTAAATATTGTAACACCCAAATCAGGAGGCATCAGGCTAATTAATTCGAGACTGGTGGTACCTCCGCCAATTATCAGTACATCATTATCTTCAATCAAGGATAACGCCTTTTTTGCAATGGCCAGCTTTTTATCATGATTATAGATATTATCATTACTATAATAAAACAGATTCTGCGAGGTTGTTAAGGCTCCGCCATGAACTTTTAAAAGCTTCCCCTCGTTGGCTAACTCTTTAATATCACGTCTGATGGTATCATCTGAAACACCGATTCTCAGACTCAATTCAGTAGATAAGATTTTTTTATTCTCCTGAAGCTGATTTAATATATAAAGTTGTCTTTCTTTTTTTAACATTTAGCAGGTTTTTGCGTGTTTAAAAAGTAAACTTAACAATTTATTGCGTCTTTTTTCACAAAAATAGGGTACAAACTCGAAATTTCTCGCACATTTGGCAAGTTCTGTTAAGAATACTATTTCATTAACAATCTATTCACAAAAAGACCCCCTGGCTACCCATAAATTTTTCCTATTGATCTCAAATTGGTCGGAATAACCATTAGCAAATGTATTATCCAATTCAACAGTAGATACAATAATCAGGAATAATAGAATCAGTATTGCTATAATATTTCTTACCTTAAGCATTCAATTAAAGTATCTACCAAAACATCCATATCCTCCTGAGAATTATGTACATAAGGTGCAACACGAATTGAACTTCCCCTATAAGAAACATAAATTTTCTTTTCTGCGAGTGCTGCCTTGACTTTATCCAAAGGCATGTTTTTATGTCTGATCCCAAACAAATGAGAAGTTCTATAATTCGGTTCCTCAACCCAGAATCCTGCTTCTTTAACTCTTGCCAATGGCTCTCTGGTAATAGATTCGCAATATGCCTGAATGCGGTCAGGTTGCCATAAGTTTAATTGTTTCAATGCCTCCAGCATCATCGGAACCAGGGCAAAATTACTATGTTCTCCTACTTCGTATTTTAATGCACCGGGCTGATATTCTCTCTCGTATTCAACCAGGCCAGCAAAATCCTCACTATGCAATCGGTTGATCCAATTCTCCTCTATTGGCTTACCATTATCAAAATATTCGCCATAATACGCCATGCCTATTCCATAGGGGCCAAGCATCCATTTATAACCCGCACATATCAAAGCATCCGGTTTAATTTCATCAAGATCAAAAGGAAAAGCACCAACAGACTGGGTGCCATCGATTATCAGTAATGCACCAACCTCAGAGGTAGCTTTACGAACTGCATTAAGATCAAACCTTGTCCCATCTGCCCAATGTGCCTGACCTATGGCCACTATAGCTGTATCACTATCAATTGCATCCAGAAGATTTTGATTCCAGATTCTTCCCCTGTTTTCGTAAGTATCCGGTGGATCTACAATTACCAACTCTCCTCCCTGTTCATCAACAAGGCTCATCCACGGATATACATTGCTGGGAAATTGCTCGCCCACAATGATTACCTTCATCCCTCTCAGTTGCACATTTCTTGTAACGCTGGCAACACCATACGATACCGATGGTATAAGCACAATTCTTTCTGGCTCTTTGTTGTTAATAAGTTTCGAATATTCTTTTCTGATCTTTTCCGTATCATTAAAAAAATCATCGACTGTTACTTGGGTTGGATTTTCTTTTATTTTTATACTCTTAATACCAATCTCTGTTACGGTCTTTAATTGAGGTGACATAAAGGCTCCATTCAAATAATGTACCTCCTGGGGTAGTGAAAACTTTTCAGATTGGTTGGCTAAGGTGCTCATAATTTCGACAGTATATATTTACACTAAATTACAAAGGCCAAACAAAAACTGATAGCTCTGTTTGACCGCTTATATAAATCCTTGCAAAGGAAAATATTCATTCTTTATAAATAACCAGATATTTGTCCAAATATATCTACTGGGTTATCTTTAAAATCCTATTAAAAAAGTATGAGTTTAAACAAAAAGTATTCTAAGTCAATACTGGCGGTATTAATTACAACAGTAGCATTTGCCGGTATCTACCTATATATTTTTGATAAGAAGCTGGATCTTAATGGAGATAATGCCAATTACTTTATGCTTGGTAAAGCACTGGCCAGTGGTGAAGGGTATGTGAGTATTAATAATATACACAAGACACCTAACAATCATTTTCCTCCGGGATATCCAGCGTTAATAAGTGCTGTAGTGTCTATAGCCGGTGATTCGATCATTACAATAAAACTCTTCAACGGATTATTGTTTCTGGCCACGGCAATTGCACTTTACTTTCTTATTAAAAAGATTACTCAAAAAAACTCAACTGCTTTACTGGTTATTTTTCTTTTATTATTGAATAGTCATTTACTGCGTTATTCAACCATGATTATGACAGAAATCCCTTTTCTGTTTTTCTCCACTCTTGCTGTTCTATCATTCACCATGATAGATTTTGAAAAGCCTTTCTGGCGAGATAAATGGATATATATTGCCCTGGCTTTATTAATCATATCATTTTATATAAGAACAACAGGTATTGCTCTGATTGGCGGTATAATTCTTTACCTGCTTATTCAGAAAAAATGGAAGCATGCTATTTTTATTGCCATTGCAATAGTAATTCTTGCACTTCCCTGGCAAATCAGAAGTCAAAAGCTAGGAGGAAGTTCTTACATGAAGCAACTTGTAATGGTTAATCCCTACCGACCAGAGATGGGAACTGCCGGTTTCAGTGACTACCTTAATCGTTTTGGCACCAATGTATCCAGATACATTACCAAGGAAATTCCGTCAGCTACTTTTTCATTCTTTAAACCAGACTACAGACAACCTTCAACCGCATCACAGTGGTTCACAGGTATACTGATATTATTATTAATCATTTATGGCGTGTGGAATCTCCCTCAATTTAAATGGCTCATACTAGCTTACCTTGTAGGCACATTTGGAATCTTGTCGCTATGGCCAGATGTTTGGGTTGGCGTAAGGTTCTTGTTACCTGCTGTTCCATTTTTATTATTGGGAATAATAAAAGGGATTCAAAATGTAATTGAGAAGATCATTCCTGGTAAATCAGTGCAATACCTGTTATGGTTGCCTGTTTTACTTACCCTACCATTCCTGCCCAAACTTAAGCCTTTACACGAACAAGCACAGAATAAGCTAACTGCCAATTGGGCTAATTATTTTACATTGGCTAAGTGGATAAATGATAATGAAGACCATAACGTTGTTGTTTCCTGTAGAAAGCCAACTATGTTTCATCTATATTCAAATTCCTTTACCACAAATTATATATACACAAATAATAATCAAGAGCTTATAGATAATCTGATAGAAAGGCAAGTTGACTATGTGATTCTGGATCAGCTTGGTTATAGTTCAACCTATAGATATTTGCTCCCGGCTGTACAAAATAACCAGGACAGGTTTAAGGTTGTTTACAAATTAGAGAATCCTGACACATACCTTTTGAAGCTAATAAAGTAGCCTACCCGTGCACCGTTAGGATTATTTTTGACTATCTTTACCTAATTACGGTTACTCACAACCAATTTTTTGTATTAAGTAGTAGCCAGTACCATGAAGAAAGTTGACAAAAATACCTATAGGGGTATTAACTATATTAAATTAAAATCCCTGCCACACAAACAGGCTGAATCATTGCGTAAAAGCCTTACGCACCGAACTTTGATCAAGATTATCCAGGATGATGTGGTCATTGATGATTGTGTGCTCTATTCTGCTTACGAAGAATGGTATGAAACCACCAGCCAGAACGAAAATTCGACTAATGGTAAAAAGCAACTTCAGAAAGTACCATTAACTGTCAGCAAATAATTGACAGCCCTTTTTCTTCTTCTAAATATGACAGTTTGACATATAATACTGTCAAAATCTAATTGGAATAGCTTTTGATAATAGCTTAGCACTGAAAAGTATGGTTTATCTATACTGTGAAGTTGAACATAGAAATAATTTAAATATGAAAGAAAAAGGAACGATTTCAATTCATTCTGAGAATATTTTCCCTATTATCAAGAAATTTCTTTACTCCGATCACGAGATATTTCTTAGGGAGCTGGTTGCGAACGCTGTGGATGCAACCCAAAAACTAAAAAGACTTTCAGCACTTGGTGAAGTGCAAGGTGATATCGGAGATGATCTGAAAGTTGAAGTTGAATTCGATAAGAAGAAAAAGACCATTACCATTAAGGATAAAGGTATTGGCATGACTGCCGAAGAAATCAAAAAGTATATCAACCAGATTGCTTTTTCAGGGGCAGAAGAGTTTTTAGAAAAATACAAAGACAAAGGTGAAGAGCAGCAAATCATAGGTTTCTTTGGTCTTGGTTTTTATTCAGCCTTTATGGTGGCTGACAAGGTGGAAATCAACACATTTTCTTACCAGGAAGGTGCAGAAGCAGCCAAATGGGAATGCGATGGCAGTACTGGTTTTGAAATCAGCCCATCAAAGAAAAAAGAAAGAGGCACTGAAGTAATTCTGCATGTTGCGAAAGATTCTGAAGAGTTTCTTGAAGAACACAGGTTACAGGGTATCCTCGACAAACATTGTAAGTTCTTGCCTGTAGAAATTAAGTTTGGAACAAAGGATGATTATGTGCCGGATGGAAAGGACAAAGATGGCAAAGAGAAAACCAAAACAGTTAAAGTTGATAACATCATCAACGATACTAACCCTCTTTGGGTAAAACCTCCATCAGACTTAAAAGATGAGGACTACCTTAAATTCTACAAGGATCTTTATCCATTTGCTGAGGATCCACTTTTCTGGATTCACCTTAATGTAGACTATCCATTTAATCTTACGGGTGTACTTTATTTCCCTCGTATTAAAAAGGATATTGAAATCCAGCGTAACAAGATTCAGCTTTTCTCTCGACAGGTATTTATCACCGATGAAGTAAAGGATGTGGTTCCTGAATTTCTACAACTTCTTCATGGCGTTATTGATTCTCCGGATATCCCTCTAAACGTTTCAAGGAGCTACCTGCAGTCAGATAGCAATGTGAAAAAGATTAACGGCTATATAACCAAGAAAGTAGCCGATAAACTTGGAGAACTTTTTAAGAATAAGCGAGAAGCTTATGAAGAAAAGTGGTCGGATATTGGTCTTTTCGTTAAATACGGAATGATCAGTGAAGAGAAGTTTTATGATAAAGCAAAGGATTTCGTGCTCTTCAAAAACCTTGAAGGTAAGCATTTTACGCTTGATGAATACAAAAAGCATGTTGAGGCAAACCAGACTGACAAGGACAAAAATGTAGTCTACCTCTATACAACTGATCCTGATAAGCAAGACACCTATATTCGTTCAATAAAGAATAAGTCGTATGATATTCTTGAGTTTGATACCATCATCGACAGTCATTTTATCAACCACCTTGAACAAAAGTTAGAGAATGTTCAAATTAAGCGTGTAGATGCTGAAACCATCGACAAACTTATTGATAAGGATGATACCATGGCCAGCGTCTTGAGCGAAGAGGAAGAAAAGCAGGTGAAAGAAGTTTTCGATGCAGCTATTGCTGACCCATCTATGTCTGTAGCCGTGGCCTCACATGCGGTTGACGATATGCCCGTAATTATCACCATGAGTGAGTTTATGCGCAGGATGAAGGATATGTCAGCTACAGGAGGTGGCGGATTCCCAATGATGGGAGGAATGCCGGATCAGTACACAGTTACTGTAAATGGTAATCATCCTATTACGCAAAAGATTATGGAAGCTAAAACGGATAAGAAAAAGCAAACACTGGCCAAGCAGGCTTTTGATCTGGCACTCTTATCACAGAATATGCTCTCTGGTAGTCAACTCACCGAGTTTATAGAAAGAAGTGTGAAGATTATTGCGAAGTAATCTGCCTCACAGTGAAGTCAGGAGTTATCTCCTGACTTATTAAGGTAAGTTCATATGTGTCAGGAGGCAACTCCTGACACCACATATTTAATAGAATGAATTCACTCATTAACAAAGAAGTAGAAGTTATTGACCTGGGGAAAGTCGATTACCAGGAGGCCTGGGACTACCAGGAGAAGCTTTTTAATGAGGTTATTCAAATTAAGTTGACTAATAGGGAAAAGCCTGAAGAAGAACAAAAGCCTACTCCTAATTACCTGATTTTTTGTGAACACCCTCATGTTTATACCTTGGGTAAAAGTGGTTCTTCTGATAACCTTCTATTGGATGACGAAGGACTAAAAGACAAAGAGGCAACTTATTATAAAATAAACCGGGGTGGGGATATCACCTACCATGGGCCGGGGCAACTGGTGTGCTACCCTATACTGGATCTTGATAATTTTTTCGAAGATATACACAAGTATCTTCGGCTCCTGGAAGAAGCCGTTATCCAAACGCTGAAAGAACATAACATTGAGGCAGGAAGAATTAAAGACCTTACCGGTGTATGGGTTGATTTTAAAAAATCAGACATCCCCCACTGGAATCCCAGAAAGATCTGTGCCATGGGCGTAAGAAGCAGCCGGTGGGTAACCATGCATGGATTAGCTCTGAATGTAAATACCAACCTCGATTATTTCGATAATATTATACCGTGCGGCATTGACGACAAAGCGGTAACATCTATGCAACAGGAAGCTGGCTGGGCTCAAAACCTTGATGAAGTGCAAGAGGTGCTTCAGGATAAAATTGCAGAGCTTTTTGAAATGAACCTTATTTAATAATGAAGAAGGACATCCCAACACCTGAAGTAAAACATGTTACGGTTGTTATCAAACCCGAACAACCCGACCAGCACTGGAGTGTACACCTGGTTAATGGCAATGAAAAACAAATTAAGAATGTCCTTGTAGCTTCCAGAGGATATAGCGAAAAGAAACAGGTTACACAGGAGACCTCTGTTTTACGCCATTTTTTAGAAGATATAGCCGCCAAATCTTCAAAACAAATAGAACTTATCGATACTGAAGTTTTTCACTTGTTTAATGAATTTGATGTAACCTACTATCTGGATGATGAGCTCCATTTTAAAAAGTTTGTCTTTGTTCCCGAAAGTATTCATGTTGGGAACCTAAGCTACAATGATATCATGGCTACAGATGTAGTGGTGCATTCTTAAATGTTGATTGGTTTATTTGTTTATTTGTTTAATTGTATTTTCACATTATAGAATTAAACTAATATGAATTTCACTACCGACAATCTTCTTGTACTCGACATAGAAACCGTAAGAAGTCACAAAACTTACGATGAATTGTCTGAGCGACTCCAGGCACAATGGGACAGAAAAGCCTCTTTCCTCAAAAATGAAGAAGAGCTCACTCCAGCCGAACTGTATGAAGACCGTGGTGGCATCTATGCTGAGTTTGGAAAAATCGTTTCAATCTCAGTTGGATTTTTTACCCATAATGGCCCGGATCTGGGATTGCGCATCAAATCATTTTATAATGAAGATGAATCACAATTACTGCAGGATTTTGTGGATTTATTAGGAAAGTTCGATCAACAGAAGCTTACACTTGCTGGTCATAATGGCAAAGAGTTCGATTTCCCATATATAAGCAGACGATTGCTGGTAAACGGAATGAAACTGCCCTATGTCTTAGACACAGGAGGCAAAAAACCCTGGGAAGTAAACCATGTCGATACCATGGAGATGTGGAAGTTCGGTGACTGGAAAAGCTATACTTCACTTGAGCTACTGGCCACCTTATTCGATATCCCAACCAGTAAGGATAGTATTGATGGAAGTGAAGTGGGCACTGTTTATTATGAAGAAAACGACCTTGAAAGAATTGCTGAATACTGTGGTAAAGATGTGTTAGTAACAGCCCAGCTTTTACTAAGGCTCAATCAGCAACCTGTTGTTAAAGAAGAAAACATACTCTTTGTTGATAACTAGTTAAGGCAAATAAATTAAGAACTATTAATGAGCGTTGGTAATAAAACAACCTTTTTCTGTGAGGTCAGGAGTTACCTCCTGACCTTTAAAAGTCTAAGCCAAATATGTCAGAAGGTGATTTCTGACATTACTGGGAGATATATGCTCATGAAAGATAATATCCACTTTGTGGAAAACTAAAGAATACTATGGGGAGAAAGAAACGCAAGCAGCCCAAACTAAAATCCAGAACTAAGTATAATCCCGAAAAGCTCATGAAGCAGATTTTGGATTATCTGGACCAAAACATTCATAAAGCCTATACCTCGAAGCAGATTATCAAAAGGTTAAATATTCGCGACCAGGCTTCGAAAGCTGCTGTGCTTCCTTTGTTGGAATCACTGCATGGTCGGGGTAAAATTGATAAGATCAGGCATAGTTATAAAAGCAAGAAGGAGGCAAAGGTTATTACCGGCAAGGTTGACCACGTGAATCCACGATTTGCTTATGTAATCACCGACTCAGAGTATGGCGATGTTTGGGTAAAAACCGACAACCTGCGACTTGCCATTGATGGTGACATAGTAGAAGTTGCTGTCAGTCCAAAAAGACATGGGAAAAGACCAGAAGGAAAAGTAACACGTATTATCGAACGAGGCAGGGATGAACTGGTTGGTAAGATTGAATTCTCAACCCGTTATGCTTTTGTGATTACTGATAATAGAAAGATTTACTACGATTTCTTTATTCCTTTTGAAAAAACGAATCAGTCAGCACATAATGATAAGGTGATAATCAAAGTGACCGAATGGCCTACACATGATAAAAATCCGGTTGCCGAGGTAATGATGATCTTAGGAAAAGCCGGAGATCATGAAGCTGA
>JBDLIU010000067.1:0-18102 GCA_039714715.1 Bacteroidota bacterium | reverse complement strand
TGCTCATGGTATTGAGCGGTGGCGAAGTGACTGTGGTTGCCACACTGGTGGTGATGAGTCATGGAATCAGGAATGGCGCGTAGGATTGAGAACCTCCCTGGATTGGCTACGTGATCAATTGTCAGCGTTATATTTTGATGAACTTAAAAAGTTCACTGACGATCCCTGGGCCCTAAGAAACTCATTTGTTGAGTTCGTAGAAAACAGAAGAGATGATATCATTGAAAACCTACTAACTACTTATATTCCAGTAGATCTTGATCAGGCAGATAGGACCAAAATTATCAGGTTGCTTGAGATGCAGAAACAAGCGCTCTACATGTTTACTTCATGTGGTTGGTTCTTCAACGACATCTCCGGCATGGAGACCACCCAGATTCTACAGTATGCCAACAGGGCAATCCAGCTTGCTGAAGAAACTACCTCTATTAAGCTTCACGAAGAATTTAAGCATAGACTTAAGCAGATAAAAGGGAATATAAATAAGCTTGGCACCGGTGCTGATATCTATGAAAAATGGGTGGAACCAAGAAGGTTAAGCCTTACACAAGTAGGCATGCACTTCGCTGTTAATGCACTTTTCGAGGATGATGTAAGGCATATTACTGTACTGAATTATGAGTGCAATAGCGACATCCTGGATCGTGTTAAAGGTGGTACTATGATACTACTTTCAGGGATCACAACGGTTGTGAGTCGTGTAACACTTTCCAGAAAGAAATTCAGCTTTGCAATCATTTATATGGGTAATCATCATTTAATTGGTGGCACTTCGAATAATACTTCTGTTGAATGGTACAAAGAGATGAAACAGTCTTTTGCCAATGATTTTAATAATGGTAATCTGGCTGGAATCATTGATACTATCAAAGAACATTTTACAGAAAAAGCATTTTCTTTTCACCAGTTATTTAAGGATCAGCAAGACAAACTTATCAACCTGGTAATCGAAGACCGAATGAAGAACGCTTTATCTTCCTATGAAGATATTTACGATTCAACTTATAGTTTGCTAAAGCTTCTTAAAAGTAATCAGCTATCAATTCCGGGGCTTCTGGAAAATAACCTCCTTACCGTCTTTCAATATAAAATTGAGGAAATACTTGAAGGTAACGGAGACCTGGTCAATATCTCAAGACTGGAGCGGTATACTGAAGAAATAAGCAACTGGGAAGCTAAACTAAAAACTGAAAAAATTTCATACCTGGCTTCGAAAAAGATAGGACGTTTAGTTAACAATTTCAATGACTTCGAAGACAAAGCTTCAGTGTTATTTAATATTGAACAAACGCTTCGTTTACTCGAGATAATAAAAGTTAAACCAGGGATTGAATCATTACAGGAATTACTTTTTAGAATAATAAATAATAACAAGTTAGCAGGAGAAGAATTGGAAAAAGCCAATGATCTTGCTGACCTGATTTGTATAAAAACCCAATAATTTTATGGATAATAAATTACCCAAAGTGGCGTATTTCTGCATGGAATACGGCCTGGACCAGGATTTTAAAATGTATGCCGGAGGATTAGGAATCCTTGCTGGCGATTATATAAAAGGAGCAAAACAATACGATTTCCCAATGGTTGCCATTGGTATAAAATGGAAACAAGGGTATTCAGATCAACTGATAGATAAGGACGGTAATCCTTACGATGCCTATCATAATTATAAATATGACGATCTTCTTGAAGATACGGGCGTAAAGGTCCCTGTTAAAGTTCGAGGACAGAAAATCATGTGTAAGGTATGGAAAACAGTTGCATTTGATAACATACCACTATACCTTCTGGATACAGACCTCCCGGAAAACCCTGAACCATGGATTACCGGTCAACTCTATGGCTGGTTTGCCGAAGAACGTATAGCGCAGGAGATTGTGCTCGGTGTAGGTGGCGTTCGAGCGTTGCGTGCATTAGGTATTGAAACCGAAATATACCATTTCAATGAAGGTCATGCCCTGTTTGCAGGATTTGAGTTGATGCGAGAAAAACGTGAAGATGGTTTGTCGCACGAAGAAGCTATTGAAAAAACAAAAGAAGAAGTGGTATTTACTACCCATACTCCTATCGTGCAGGGTAATGAGTCGCACCCAATTAAGAAGCTGATGTATATGGGTGCTAATATGGGCATGACAGCAAAGCAATTGAAAGAATTGGGTGGTAGTCCGTTTAACATGACAGTGGGTGCGCTAAGACTATCCAAAATCTCTAATGGTGTTGCCCAGCTTCATGGTGAAACAGCGAACAAGATGTGGGAAGATGTTGATAACAGGTCAGATATTATTGCCATCACCAATGCTATCCACCTCCCTACCTGGGTTGATGAAAGAATGCTGACAGCTGCTAAAAATGAAGAAGACTTACGCGCATTACACCAGGAGCATAAGCAAAAACTGGTTGATTATGTAAAAGAGAAGAATAATGTAAACCTGGATCCTAACAAATTGATTCTGGGCTTTTCACGAAGGGCTGCACCTTACAAACGAAGTGATTTTATATTCTCAACACCTGAGTTGATTGAACCTTATCTTGAAAACCAGGAAATCCAGATCGTATTCTCAGGCAAAGCACACCCGTTTGATGATAACGGCAAAGGAATTGTTAAAAACCTGGTTGAATACAGTAAAAGGTTCCCTAACAGTGTTGTATTCCTTGAAAACTACGGAATGGAAATAGGATCAATCCTTACCCATGGTGCAGATGTTTGGCTCAATAATCCACGCAGGCCACTCGAAGCCAGTGGCACCAGTGGAATGAAAGCAGCCATGAATGGCGTACTCAACTTTAGCATTCTTGATGGTTGGTGGCCGGAAGCCTGTAAGCATGGCGTAAACGGTTGGCAATTTGGAGATGCATTTGAAAGTGAAGATCCTGAAGTACAGGATGAACATGATCTAACAGCATTGTATAATGTACTGCTAAATGAGGTGGTACCAACTTTCTATAAAACACCTGATAAATGGCAGGATATGATGCAGGCAAGTATTCTGGATACCTACGAGTATTTTGGCGTTAAGCGTATGCTGGAAGAGTATTACGACAGGATGTATAAGTTTTAATCAACATAATCTCTGGTCGTAGGATATCCTGCGACCAGTTTGTATATTGGCATTTATTCCAAATTATGCACCATACCAACCAGTTCCATTCCTAAGAGGTGAGCATATTGAAACCATTATTCCGGGGCTATTTCGCAAGCCAAAAGATATTACTCCTGAATATGAGAGAATCGAGACGCCAGATGGTGATTTCCTTGAATTAGACTGGTATAGGGCAAAGTCTCCTAACCTTGTTATTATTTCACATGGCCTCGAAGGGGACAGTTCACGTGCCTATATGAAAGGAATGGCCAAGATTTTTATTGATAATGGAATTGATGTAATTAGCTGGAATTACCGGGGATGTGGCCCGGAGTTAAATAAAAAACCAATCCTCTATCACAGCGGTGCTAGTTATGATCTTGATACCGTAGTAAAACATGGAATTAAAATCGGGTACAAGTCCATTCACCTGATCGGATTTAGCCTTGGCGGTAATATCACCTTAAAGTATGTTGGAGAACAAGCATCTTCAATTTATCATGAGATTAAATCCGCTATAGGATTTTCAGTACCGGTAGATCTGGCTGCCGGTTGTATAAAAATATCCAAACCGGGCAACAGGCTATATGCGTTAAGATTTTTGAGAAACCTCAAGAAGAAAGCACAACTTAAGCATCAACAATTTCCGGATAAATTTCCATTAAACGGAATCGATAAAATAAATGATCTGTGGGCATTCGATGATGTTTATACAGGGCCTGTTCATGGCTTTAAAAATGCACAGGATTACTACAATAAGAGTAGTTCAATCAGCTTTCTTGAGAATATCACCATTCCTGCACTGATTGTTAATGCTAAAAATGATCCTTTTCTACCTGATGAGTGTTATCCATACGAAATTGCTAATAAAAATGACAATATTACCTTTGAGACCCCCAAACACGGCGGACATGTCGGATTCATGTCTTTCAATAATAATGGATATTACTGGTCAGAAAAGAGAGCCTTAGACTTTGTTAAAGAGGCGTTAAAATGATAACTTGGTGATGTTATTATAAAAATCATTTTATTTGTTATATGAATTATTCTAAAGTAATAGGCGTTGGTCATTATGTACCAGAAAATGTGGTAACCAATGATGATTTGGCATCATATATAGAAACATCAGATGAATGGATCCAGGAGCGAACCGGTATCAGGGAAAGACGATGGTTTACTCCGGACAAAGATACGGTTGCCAACATGGCTACCAGGGCATCTAAAATGGCCATTGAACGTGCCGGTATTGATGTCAAAGAAATTGAGCATATTGTTTTTGCAACCATTACGCCAGATTATATGTTCCCGGGCTCCGGAGTGCTTACTCAGCGAGAACTGGGATTACAGGGTATTGGAGCTACTGACATCAGAAATGCATGTTCCGGCTTTATTTACGCATTATCTATTGCCGATAGTTTTGTTAAATCAGGAATGTATAAAACAGTATTGGTTATAGGTGCTGAAATACAATCTTCCGGACTGGATAAAACAACCGAAGGTCGCGACACAAATGTGATTTTTGCCGATGGTGCCGGGGCGATGTTGGTACAGGCTACAGATGATGAAGAACATCGTATATTATCCACACACCTTCATGCTGATGGTGATCATGCAGAAGAGTTATATGTTCGTGATCCGGGTAGTAGTAGGAAAGTACGCATGAGTAAGGATATTATTGATAACGATAGCTTCAAACCACATATGAACGGCAATTTTGTCTTTAAACATGCGGTTGTGAGATTTGAAGAAGTAATAACTGAAGCACTAGAGGCTAACAACAAGAAACCTGAAGATGTAGATATATTGATCCCCCATCAGGCCAACCTAAGAATAAGCCAGTTTGTGCAACACAGACTTGGACTAACGGATGACCAGATGTTTAACAATATTATGCACCTGGGCAACACCACTGCTGCATCAATACCAATTGCTTGTAGTGAAGCATGGGAACAAGGTAGGATCAAAAAGGGAAGCCTGGTATGCTTATCAGCCTTTGGAAGTGGTTTTACCTGGGCATCTGCGCTTATTAAGTGGTAGTAAAATCCACTTCTCCCTGGTTTAGCTGACGCATCACTTCAGAGTCAAGCTTTATTTTCTCCATTGCTTTATCATCTTTTGGATAATCAACCATGTCCAAAACATATTTGATTGCCTCTACCCTTGCTTTGGTTTTTGAATTCGCTTTTACAATAGCCCAGGGGCAATATTCCATATTGGTTTTCCCGAACATCTCTCGTCTGTAACGAGAGTATTCATCCCACAGCTCTATTGCCTTATCATCAACCGGGCTCATTTTCCAGTGTTTCAAAGGATCATTCCTTATGTTCTCAAATCTTTTAATTTGTTCTTCCCTGGATATTGAGAACCATATCTTGATAACCTGGATACCATCCGTATGAAGCATATGTTCAAAATCAACAACCTGCTCCATAAATTGCTCATATTCCTGGTTCGTGCAAAATGCATTTACTGGTTCAACAACAGCCCTGTTATACCAGCTCCTGTCAAAAAATACGATTTCTCCCGGGTTGGGTAACTGCTGTATATAACGCTGGAAATACCATTGGCCCTGTTCAACAGGAGTTGGGGATGGCAGCGCAACAACCCGAAGAGATCGTGGATTCATGTGCTCAATAAATCGTCTAATAGCACCTCCTTTACCGGCAGCATCCCTGCCTTCAAAAAGAATGGCTACTCTTTTTTTATAAGCAACAACCCACTTCTGTAGTTTTATTAATTCAGCCTGGTATGTAAGTAGTTTATCGTAATAATGTAATCGCTTTAAAACCCTGTCTACCTTGATCTCCTTATTTTGCATTAATTCAATCAAGCCAGATTTACTATTAAGCAATTCTATATCTCGCTCTGTTAATTCTATGTTGGTAATTTTCTCTTCCATTAGTCAATTCGTTTTATGGACCTGTAAAATCTGGAAACTATAGTTGGATCAGGATTTAACAATGACTGCGCTTCTTCCTTTCCATCATATTCGAAGTTGGATAATATATAACGCATGCTTTCAAGCCTCGCTCTCTTCTTGTTGTCTGACCTTACAATCACCCAGGGTGAATAGGTTGTATGAGTTCGGCTAAACATGGCCTCTTTATAAAATGTATACTTGTCCCACATCTCTGTTGCTCGTTCGTCAACAGGGCTGATCTTCCACTGCTTTATAAAAGTCTTTTTTCTTGAATTAAACCTTTTTTGCTGTTCCACCTGAGATACAGAGAACCATAATTTAATAATGGTAATACCATCTTCATACAGCATGTGCTCAAATTCAGGAACCTGCCTCATAAACTGTTGGTACTCCTCTTTATTACAAAATCCCATAACGGGTTCCACAACAGCCCTGTTATACCAACTTCTGTCAAAAAATACAATTTCACCCGGATTGGGTAATTGCTTGATATAACGTGTAAAGTACCATTGTCCTTTTTCAACATCAGTAGGTTTGTCAAGAGCAACCACCCGCATTGAACGTGGATTCAGGTGTTCGACAAATCTTCGGATCGTCCCTCCTTTTCCTGATGCATCACGGCCTTCAAAAATGACTGCTACTCGTTTGCCATTCTGTTTAATCCATTGCTGGAGCTTTACCAGCTCGATCTGAAGTAATGCCTTTTCTTTTTCATAAGAGATGGTATTGAGCACATTATCGATTTTAATGTTATTATCTCTTAAATAATTAATTAACTCTCGTTTTGTTGAAACCTGCGATAACAGTTCTTCCTTTATTGGATAACTCTTTTCGCTTTCAACAAATTTTTCAATCTTGACAGGTTTATTTTCCATGAATTAGTTTCTTCTGACTTTGACAAAAAATTCTTTATCTAAACAATTATGAGTGTTAAGAATTTTATAAATTTAAATGAAAGAAATCAAAATAAAGAATGAGACATAAATATCCTATTAATTGGTTCGAAATACCTGCCAGGAATTTTGACAGAGCCGTAAAGTTTTATAGAACTATTTTAGGCAAGGAATTGCCTGTAAATGATATTAATGGAACCAAAATGGCATTCTTTTCTACAGAGCCATTAGAAGTAAGCGGTGTGATAATTGCTGGCGAAGGTGCCGAACCTTCTCATAAAGGAATCCTGATCTATCTGAATGGAGGTGAAGACCTTTCCACACCTCTTTCAAAAATAGAACCCGCAGGTGGCACAATAGTACAGCCAAAGACAAAAATCTCTGATGAAATTGGTTGTTACGCAATTTTTATTGATAGCGAAGGCAACCGCCTTGCCTTGCATTCTCCGAAATAGTGAGGTTAGTTAAAGCTTAAACCCAACGCATCCATCATCTTATAAAACAGCTGAGTATTTTCATAGATACCACCGAAAGACTCAGCTTGTGGACCATAGGCATATACAGGCACCATTATTGGTGTATGGCTTCCTGTAGAAAAGTTGGTTGCGGTTGAATCAGACATAATATCTTCTCCAAGAATAGTAAGCCCACCAGTTTCATGATCTGCTGTAACAATCACAAGTGTACTTCCGTCTTTTTCAGCAAATTCTATTGCTTTACCTAAGGCATTATCCATATCAAGTGTCTCTGATACCGTACTTTCAATATCATTATCATGAGCGCCCCAATCAATTTGTGAGCCTTCAACCATCAGAAAAAAACCGTTTTCATTCTGGTTTAAAATATCAATTGCCTTAATAGTAGATTTGGTAAGCATATCTCCTCTTCCATCTAATACAGAAGGCATTGAACCCCCACTCAATAAACCCGCAATTTTACCATTATTGTAATTATCAAGCTCTTCAAGCTTTAGCGCAATTTGATAATCTTTCTCCTTAAGCAGCTCTACAATATTTAAACCATCTTCTCTTTCAATAAAATCATTAAGCCCTCCACCAATAAATAAGTCGATATCAACATCCAAAAAGTCTTTTGCAATTGCTTTTTTGTCGTTCCTGGTATCAACGTGGGCTATAAAACTCGCAGGAGTAGCATGAGTAACATAGCTTGTAACCACTAAACCTGTGGCCAGATCTGCTTCTTCCGCATATTCTAAAACAGATTTTACTTTCTGCTTTTCAGCATTCACTCCAATTGCTCCATTATAAGTTTTAACCCCACATGCGATTGCAGTAGCGCCTGCAGCAGAATCCGTTATATATTTATCAGAACTGCTGGTTTTAGACATTCCAATAATAGTACATTTCTCGAGGTTCAAATGATTATTATTGGCAATCATGGCCGCTTGTGCATGAGTAGCTCCCATGCCATCACCAATAAATAGAATTATGTTTTTTGGCTTTACTTCACTTGTTTCCCGGGTATTTGAAACCTGGCACGATTGAGCTACCATAAACATGGCAACTGTTACAATAAATAAAATCTTCTTCATACGATTTAAATTTGCGCCAAGTTCTACAATGGGATTAATAATTCAAAGAATCCGACTAAGTATCATTCATTAATAATATCTTAGTTATTAATTTTTCGTTAACAATTTTATGAGCGGTAAAAAACCAGGAAGAAAGTTACTCTATACAACGGCATTTGTGATGGCAATTACTGTGCTATTGGCACTTATAATACCTGGCAACCGGCATTTCGAAATCACAAAAAACCTGAACATTTTTGCTAATCTTTTTAAAGAGGTAAACGCATACTATGTAGATGAAGTCAATCCTGCTCAACTTATGAACAAGGGAGCAGGCGAAATGTTGAAAGAGCTTGATCCGTACACAGTCTATATTTCAGAGGACAAGATTGAAGATTTCAGGACTGCCAATACGGGGCAATATGCGGGGATTGGAGCCAGTACTGTTACTCTTAACGGACATGTTTATGTAAGTATGGTTTATAAGGGTTTTTCTGCCTTTAAAGGAGGTCTTAAAATTGGTGATGAAGTAATAAAAGTTGATGGAATTCCTATTGAGGGATTAAATCAGGAGAGACTAAACCAGTTGGTAAAAGGTGAAGCTAAATCAAAAGTTAAACTCACTGTTAAACGACCGGAATCAGAAAGCTTGATTGATATTCAATTTGAACGTGAGAAAATATCAATTCCCAATGTGCCTTATTCAGGAATGCTGAATGATAAGGTGGGTTATATTAAGTTTACCGAGTTCACTAATAATGGTTATAGAAATGTAAAAAAAGCTCTTCAGGAGCTGATGAAGGATGACGCAACAGGAATTATTCTGGATCTGAGGAATAATCTTGGAGGTCTGCTTCAGGAATCTGTGGATATTTCCAACCTTTTTATTCCGGCAGAACTTGAAGTCGTTCAAACCAAAGGGAAACTGGAAGCCAATAGTCAAACCTTTAAAACGAGATACAATCCTGTTGCAGATGATATTCCTTTAGTGGTGTTGGTTAATAATATGAGTGCCTCAGCTTCAGAGATAGTGGCAGGGACCATGCAGGATTACGACAGGGCTGTTTTAGTTGGCCAAAAAACATACGGCAAAGGGCTTGTTCAAAATAATCGCAAGCTACCCTATAACAGTATAGTGAAGATAACCATTGCCAAATACTATATTCCAAGTGGCAGATGCATTCAGGCGGTTGATTATTCTAACCGTAATCCTGACGGAAGTGTGGGTAGCATTCCAGATTCCTTAAAAATAGCATTTAAGACAAAAAACGGGCGGACTGTATATGATGGTGGCGGTCTGGACCCGGAAATTTTAATCAAAAAAGAAAGGGCCGGCTCCCTGGTAAACAAGCTTGATTATGAAGGCCATATATTTAAATATGCTACGGAATATTATTTAGAGCATAAAACTATTGCCCCTGCCAGAGATTTCGATCTTACTGATGCTGACTATCAGCATTTTATAGATTGGGTATCCGGCCATGGTTTTACCTTTACCAATCCTCTGCTGAAAGAATTGGATAAGCTTGAAGTAAGCGCAAAAGAATCAAAACAGGATGATAAGACTCAAGCCTATTTTAATGAGATGAGAAACTCTTTAGAAGTGCCTCTCTCTACATTGCTTCTGAACAGTCAGGAAGAGGTTACCAGGTTGCTGGAAGAGGAAATTGCTTCCCGATATTACCTGCAACCAGGTGCTGTAGAAGCTAGCCTGGGAGATGATCCCTGTGTAAAAAGAGCAATTCAGATTTTATCAGCACCAGATGAATACAAAAAGCTGCTCTCGCCCAACAACGAGTAACTTTCCCTGATCAAGACAGCTTAATACATACCGCCTATAATTTTCTGCTGGGCAATACGCAAAAAATATTATACAATTGTTTCATCTTATGAACAAATAGTAATCATGAAAGATCACAAGCTATTCCAGTATTTTTTTATTGTTGTTTTATCAATAACCTTTTTAACAACTGCAGAGGCACAGAAGTATAAGAAGGAAGTAATTAAAAACCTGGATTCACAGACTGAAAAATATGGTAAGATTGCTCATCAGATTTGGGACTGGGCAGAATTAGGATATCTGGAAGAAAAAAGCTCAGCATTGTTGCAGAAGACATTAAAAGATGCCGGGTTTACAGTACAAGCAGGTGTGGCAGAAATCCCAACTGCATTTGTAGCTTCCTATGGTAGTGGTAGTCCTGTTATTGGCATCCTTGCTGAATTTGATGCACTACCGGGGTTATCTCAGGCCATAGTAACGCACAAAGAACCAGTTGTTGCTGAAGGATCTGGTCATGGTTGTGGCCATCATTTGCTCGGCACTGGTGGTGTAGCAGCTGCCATTGAAGTAAAAAACTGGTTAGAATCATCAGGTAAAAGCGGAACGATAAGACTTTATGGTACACCCGCTGAAGAAGGTGGTGCTGGTAAAGTATATATGGTAAGAGCAGGTCTGTTTGACGATACTGATGTGGTTATTCATTGGCATCCTGCAGATGTGAATGCCGCTACCCCTTCCACATCGCTAGCAAATATTTCTGCTAAGTTTAAATTCCATGGTGTATCCAGTCATGCAGCACTTTCTCCCGACAGAGGCAGATCAGCACTGGATGGTGTTGAGGCCATGAATATGATGGCCAATATGATGCGAGAACATATTCCTGATAAAGCGCGCATGCACTATGTAATTACCAAGGGAGGCATGGCTCCCAATGTAGTTCCGGATTTTGCAGAGGTTTATTATTATGTACGTCACCCTAATCAGGATGAGGCCAGGGCTATTTTTAACAGGTTGGTAAAAATTGCAGAAGGAGCAGCAATGGGTACCGGCACGAAAATGGATTTCGAAATATCTCATGGCATATTCAATGTATTACCTAATGAAGCGCTGGCTGAGATAATGCACAAAAACCTGGAAGTTGTTGGAGGCGTGCATTACAATGACAAGGAAACTGATTTTGCTAAGGAAATTATTAAGACATACAACGGCAAGAGACCACCGGAATCTGCAGCCAAGGTGATCCCTTATGGCCCAGTACATCAAGGAATGTTCTCTACGGATGTTGGTGACATTAGCTGGGTAGTTCCTACCGTTGGGCTTTCTGCTGCAACCTGGGTTCCCGGCACAACAGCTCACAGTTGGCAGGCAGTGGCTGTTGGTGGCATGTCTATTGGTGAAAAAGGGATGATGGTAGCCGCCAAAACATTAGCCTTAACCGCTATTGAGCTCATGAATAGTCCTAAAGTTATTACAGCAGCAAAACAGGAGCTTGAGAAAAAGCGAGGCCAGGATTTTAAATACAAAGCGCTTCTTGGTGATAGAAAACCACCCCTTGGCTATAGAAAGTAAGCGCTCGTATTATTGCTGTTTATTCAATTTCCTTATCCAGTTTTCTTTTACCTAAATATGAGAATACGGTAAAGAAAAAAACAATTATGCCAGTTACAGCCATAATGATGTATAGTTTATCCATCAGTTGAGCAAAGGAAAGATTTTCATCCATAAAAATATTGTACTTGGCATAGGTAAACAGACTTCCCAATATTACAATACCGGCATAAATCATCAGAATTGAAGAAATCCTGATCTTCCTGATTGGAACAGCCCCAAAATAAAGTAAAGCACTTACAAGGAATAATGAATTAACAGTCATTATTATGGCAATATCTTCAAAATCATATATTGATTGCCCAAGAATGAACTGTCGATATATCACTATACCCTGAATAGATATTATAGTTAAGAAGTACATTACCGCAATTACCTTATAGGCAACCAGTTTATTACGCTCGTCCATATTAAATGGCGGTTTTATTTTAGTTTTCATTTGTATTTTAAGTTTAATCCCAAAAAAGATCGTCCAATGTTTTATCAAGTGCTTTTGAAATTTTCAAGCACAGGTTTAAAGTAGGATTATACCTACCCTTTTCTATCAAACCAATTGTCTGTCTCGTTGCTTCAACAATATCAGCTAGATCCTGCTGAGAAAAGCCTTTTTCAACCCTAGCCACTTTAAGTTTGATATTATCCATAATTCAAATGTAATATATATATTGCATTTTACCTAATATATATTTCTTTTTGCTTATTATAAATTGCTTTTCCTTCGAGGAATAAAAGAGCTTAAATATAAAAAATACGTTTAGAGTATATCTGGCATATAAACCTACCGCTCATATAAGACTTTGGTAAAATCGGAAACAATTGAATAAACTTGAGTTCCAAACCTTATGTAATTATGAAAACTAAAATTCTTCTCTCCCTATTTTTAATCAGCATTTTCACTGCTTATGGACAGAAAAAGCCAAAAATTAACAAGACAAAAAAAGCAGTAATTGAATCAATAGATAATAATAAGAAAGCCCTGATAACCATGAGTGATAAGATTTGGGGTTATGAAGAAATTGCTTTTAACGAGCACCAATCAGCCAGGCTACTTGCAGATTATGCCGAATCTCAGGGATTTACTGTAAAACGGGGTGTTGCTAATATCCCAACAGCCTTCACTGCTGAATATGGTTCTGGCAAACCAATAATTGGTATTCTTGGAGAGTTTGATGCCCTACCCGGCTTGTCACAAAAAACTGTTCCATATAAAGACCCATTGCATGAGGGAGCACCTGGTCATGGTTGTGGCCATAATCTCTTTGGTGTAGCCTCCTTAGGTGCAGCAACCGCCATAAAGGAGCTTATAGAAGCTGGCGAATTAAAAGGAACAGTACGTTTCTATGGTACACCAGCGGAAGAAAAGTTCTTTGGTAAACTTTGGATGGTAAGAGCTGGTTTGTTTAATGATGTAGATATTGTTATGGATTGGCACCCAAGTTATCAAACCAAAGTTAATGTACAAACCGGCCTGGCCCTTGTTGATTTCATGGTCGAATTCTATGGACAGGCAGCTCATGCATCTGGCGACCCCTGGAATGGACGAAGTGCTTCTGATGGACTCGAACTATACACCACAGGTATTCAGTACCTCAGAGAACACCTGGAGCCAACAGTTAGGATACACTATCACATCGAGGATGCAGGAGCAGTTGTAAATGTTGTACCTGACTACTCCAGAATCTGGACAAGGGTTAGGGATGTTAGAAGAGAAGGTATGGTAGATACATGGAAACAGGTAGAACGCATTGCAAAAGGTGCTGCCCTAATGGCCAATGTTGATTATAAAATTAGCCTTATTTCAGGAGTACATGAGGTGCTTGTCAACCGAACAGGTGCTGCCGCTCTGCAAAAGAATCTTGAATACCTTGGAAGCATAGATTACACTAATGAAGAGATCGATTTTGCTAAAAAGATACAAATGGCCACAGGTAAAGAGCAGGTTGGATTGGATTCTGAAGTTAAACCAATGGAAGAAACACTTAAAAATCCTCGGGGAGGCTCTTCAGATGTAGGTGATGTTAGCTGGGTGGTACCGGTAGTAAGACTCGGGGCAACAACAGCACCCAAAGGCACACCATGGCACTCATGGGCAGTGGTAGCCTGTGGAGGCATGTCTATTGGCCATAAAGGTATGATCTATGCTACCAAAGCTTTGTCTATGACCATGATCGACTTATTTCAAAATCCGGATTTAAGAGAAAATGTAAAGAAAGAGTTCAAGGAACGTAAAGGTGATTATGTTTATGAGGGATTAATCCCTGAAGGACCACCTCCGATTGGGAAGGAATAATTATTTTAATACAATAATTATATTTATATTTTGTCGGTTTACCGTTACCAATCATATTTGCAAAGAATATGGTACAACTTTGTTTGACCCTTATTATTTAAAATATTAACAGAACTCAGAAGTCGTTTTCTATATGTACTTAAGATTATTATTCATCACCTTATGCCTAATACCCTTTACTGCTTTTTCTCAATCTGATTTTTTAAATTATGAAGAAGTAACATTCACTTCTGAATTAGAAAAAAATATGGTTGAATCTTTGCTCAATGATGAAAATGAAATTATTTATGGGTTCTTAATTATTTCTCCAGAGGACAGTAATTCGTTTGATAAATGGAAAGGATACTACGCTAAGGAAATTGATGTTCTTAAATCCAGAAAAATAGCAAAAAAAACTTCAAAGGATGTTAAATTCATCTATGACAAATTACATGAAAAATTCCTCCGTAAGTATGTAGATCTTTCCTTTTTCGATCAAATCTTCAAAACAGGAACTTACAATTGTGTTACTGCGGTTGCCTTGTATGCAATGTCATTTCAGGAACTTGGCATACCGTATGCAATAAAAGAAACTCCAAACCATGTATACATAATTGCTGACCCTGAAGAATCACAAATTTATATTGAAACCACAAACCCAACTATTGGCATTAAATCATTCCCTCCTGGTTTCAGGGAAGAATTTGTTACTAAGCTTGGAATGATGAAACTGGTAGATCAAAACGATATAGCTACAAAAGGAATTTATGGGGTTTTTGAGGAACACTATTATGGAGGCGCTACGATTTCATTGAAGCAGCTGATTGGAATACAGTTTTACAATCTGGGACTTTCAGAATATGAAAAGAAAAATTATCATGAAGCCTGGAATAAACTGACTGTTGCACAGCTTTTTCACAAAAACGATCAATTAAGTACTGCTATGTATGCAACAATCCTTCATATTCTTTTTAACAGCAATTATTCTGATTGGCGCGATATTGAGTTACTACCTTATTTAGAACGATTTAAGAATTTTGATATAAAAGATGCAAGTATAGTTGGCGAATTTCAAAGAATGTTGTCATATGTGTTGATTTCAAATAATGATGATGAAACAGCTGAAAAAGCTTTTAACAATTACATTGAAAAGTCAATCAACGAGGATATAAAATGGGAAATTACCTATTCTTATTTCTATGAGAAAGCAGTAATTGCATACAACAGGGCAAACTATGATGAAGCATTTAATATGATTGTTAACTCATATAAAGCAAAACCAGGCAATCCTGATGCAGAAAACCTTTTAAGGGAGTCTTTTAAGCTTGCCTATCGAAATAAATCTACAGGGCAGGCAATGGCAAGACTTAATACGCTATTTGTAAATAATCCAGATCTTAAAAACAATAACCACCTTAATAGTATGCATTTAAATTTATGTCTTACAGAAATGGGTGAATATTTTGGAGAAGGTAAAGTAACAAAAGCTACGAAAATGATGGAATATGTTGAAAAAACAATTGCAGAACACCCGGAGTATCTATTTAATGAAAATATTATGGGAGATGCTTACTCCAAGGCTGCCGTATATTATTATAAAAGAGGCTATACTACTAAAGCCAGACAATTGATAAAGAAAGGTCTGGAATACGATCCGGACAATTATCAACTTAAAACAAGGCTAAGAATGATTAACCGTTAATCTAGAAATCAATTGCCACATTCGTTTTTGCTGTAACTATATAAGGATTCCCATAGGTTGTCTTATAACTGGCTACAAAAGTCAACTCCTCCATTAAAAATGAACCTGCCATTATATTATACACATACCGGCCTCTCCCATTAACTTTCTGCAATTGTGGCAATCTTTTGTTTAGGACTCCTTTTTCCAGCTTTCCAAGGTAATAAGCTGCCCGGTTTGGATTGGAGCTAAAATAAACTTCAACAATATATTTGCCCGAGGTCTCCATCCTGTCAATCTGACGAACTTTGAGCGTAGGGTATTTGGTAACAACCTCCCCGTCTCTTTTGTATTCAATTAATCCCGTTTTTGGATTGTCCTCATGGTATTCAAGAGCAGATTGAATTTTGCCGCTCTCCCAGTACTTTTTTCTGATACCATGCTTCTTTCCATTTTTATAGGGAAATTCCATAAACTTATTACCATTATCATAAAACTGAATGGCATTAGTTTTCACTCCATGATCATATGTTATTTCTGTTTTAACAAATCCATTATCATAGTAAGATCTTGATATACCATGTCTTTTTTTTTCTTTGTCAATCCTGACCTCCGTTTTAATCTTACCGTTTTTATAAAAAGTCTTAATTATGTTCGGTTCTTCTTCTGTTGTCTCATACTCCAACATCTTTTTAAAATCAATGCATGAGGTACTTAGTATTAAGAGTAGAAATATAAATCCAGCAGTCTTCTTCATTATTAAAATTACAAATTCGATGTAAATATAAATTATGCGTATTACACCACAATATAATATCTTATATCATGAGATTTAATGCTAACCCTGGTAACTGAACTTGTGTTTGCCTTATGATAATAGTTCAAACAATTTGCTAAATAAGGTCTTCCTTCTCTAAATTACGAAGAAGATATTCCTGAATATCTTTAGCAGGCAATGCATTGGGTGGTCTCATATTCAGCCAATTTTTATCATCAAACCAGTTAACAAAAAGGTATTTAAGTCCTGAAATAAAGGAGGTTACTTCAAACCTGGTTCTTGTTTCGGTTAACCTTTTTTGATATTCATCAGCATCTTCATTTTGCCAGTTATTATAAACTTCTGCTCCTTGCTTAATACTTGCATTAAATGTAGCAGAAATACATCCTGTACCGCCATGACGTAAGTTATTCAACAAGAATTTTTCTGTTCCGGTATATAATTTAAAACCTGGCAACGCTTCTATTATACTTTGCATTCTTTGCCATTCACCACCTGAATCTTTCATCCCTACAATTATTCCCGGATGGCTGTCAATCAACTTCTTTGTCAGTTCCAGGGTAAAAGACACCCCCGTCATTTTAGGAAAATGATACAGGTAAATTCTAAGCCTGGAATCATCTACTCCATCAATAACCATTCTAAAATAGTTAAGGATTCCAGCATCAGTCAAGTCTTTATAATAAAATGGAGGCAACATTAATATGCCTCCCACTCCTTTAGAAACGGCATACTTTGTTAAGCGAATCGTATCAGGAAGAGCACAGGTGCCTGTTCCAACCAACAGTACTTTCGGGTCAATGCCAGCCTTAATTACTTTAGATATTATTTCAATTCGTTCTTCAACAGAAAATGAATTGGCCTCTCCTGTTGTCCCCAACAAACAAATCCCATTACTACCGTTGTTCAATAACCAATTAATATGTTTGATCAAAGCTGCATAGTTTACAGACAGGTCATCATTCATTGGCGTTAATGCAGCTGTAAACAAACCATCTGGTAAATTCGAATAATATTCCATTCTTATAAAACTATTTTAAAATATCCTTTAATGCTGAAACTAACATTTCAATATGTTTTGGTGTACTACTTTCACCCATAAGTCCTACTCTCCATATTTTGCCTGCAAATTGTCCTAATCCGGCTCCAATTTCAATATTATAATCACTCAACAATACTGATCTGACTTTTGCATCATCAACGCCATCCGGAATCTTAACTGCGTTAAGCATAGGCAGGCGATAAGGTTTATCCACCAGGAATTCAAATCCCATATTTTCTAACTCGATCTTAAGGCTTTCATGATTTTGTTTATGGCGTCCCCATCGATTTTCTAATCCTTCTTCAAGAACAATACGGTATGCTTCCCGCAGTGCAAACATAGCAGAAACTGGAGCAGTATGATGATAAGCACGTTTAGCCCCGCTCCAATAGCTATTAACAAGCGAAACATCCAAAAACCAGCTTTGAATCTTAGTTTTACGATTATTAATAACATTAACAGCCATGTCGCTGAATGATACCGGTGATAAACCCGGAGGTGCACTGAGACATTTTTGAGT
>JBDLIU010000066.1:0-18282 GCA_039714715.1 Bacteroidota bacterium | reverse complement strand
CACAATGTAAAGGCTCTCCCTTTCACTTTGAGCTTTCAGATCCTCTTCACTCAATTCCTCTTCCTGAATCTCTACCCCATACTTTTTCCCTAACCACCGGATAGCGTCGAGATAGTTGATTTTCTCAACTTCCATCACAAAATCAGTAGCATCTCCACCTGCCCCACAACCAAAGCACTTATAAAAACCTTTGGCCGGATTCACTGAAAACGAAGGTGTCTTTTCATTATGAAACGGGCAATTAGCCCATAGATTCTGTCCTTTCCGTTTCAGAGAAACGAAATCAGACACCACCTCTTCGATGTCTATCCTGTTTTTTATTTCCGTTATGGTACTATCCGGGATCAAGATTTTGAAGTTAGAAAAATATATTCAAAAGTCGGACAATGTTAGGGAATTTGAACAGATAATACAGATTATTCTTCTATCTGACAGTTGGCACCAGTGAACGAAAGAAAAAACACAAAATCTTAAGATACGTTATATTTGTATTATGAAATCTTTGAATGACATTCAAGAATCATTGTCTACTCAAAAAGAACACTTGTTCAGCGAGTACCCAATTAAGTCATTGGCTATTTTTGGCTCATTTGCAAGAAATGAACAAAATGAAAATAGTGATATTGACTTGTTAGTTGAATTTAATGACTCAATTGGATCTAAATTTATAAATTTAGGAGATGAACTAGAGGATTTACTTGGCTTTAAAGTTGACCTGGTATCTAGAGGAGGTGTTAAAGAACGGTACTTTCAATCAATTAAGTCAGATTTAATTTATGTCTAAAAGAGATAATTATTTGCTTCTTCAGGATATGCTTGAATCTGCACGTAAGATTCTTAAGTACACAGAAGGATATAATTTAGACAGTTTCTTATCTGAAGATAAGACTGCAGATGCTGTAGTCCGTAACTTTGAGATTATTGGAGAAGCAGCAAATAGAATGGATTCTGATTTCAAATAGGACAATCCTCAAATAGATTGGAGGCAAATGAGAGGATTCAGAAACAGAATTGTTCATGATTACTTTGGTATTGATTTTAAGATCGTCTGGTCAATTGTTGAGAATGATATCGAAGAATTGATTTTTCAATTAGAAGAGTTACTTAAATCTGATTAAGATAATTCTCATTAGACCCATTTTTACTACCTTTTAGTGACTCAGAATACATAAAAAGTCTTGAGAAACTGTTTACTTTTGCACCAGTTAAAATTGAGGAGAGATTTAGACAAGATACTATGAAAATCACAAAAGAAAATGTACTCGAAGCTTTATCGAATGTAATGGATCCTGACCTGGGCAAAGACCTGGTTTCCCTTAACATGATCGATAAGGTAGAGATTGATGGAAATAAAATCAACTTTGAAATTGTATTAACAACGCCTGCATGTCCTTTAAAGGAAGTAATGCGTAAGGATTGTGAAATTGCCCTTAAAGAGAAATTTGGTAGTGATTTTACGATGAATGTAACCTTTGGTTCTTCCGTTACTACTTCACGTCTTTCAGGTGCTGATTTGATCCCGGGTGTAAAAAATATTATTGCTGTAGCCAGTGGTAAAGGTGGCGTTGGTAAATCTACCGTAACAGCCAACCTTGCTGTTGCCCTTGCCAAAGCAGGCGCTACTGTGGGAATTATTGATGCTGACATCTTTGGCCCTTCAATCCCAACTATGTTTAATTGTGAGAACGAGAAGCCTGGTGTAAACACCGTAAATGGTAAACAGCTAATTAGTCCAATTGAACAGTATGGTGTAAAGCTATTATCTATTGGCTTCCTTGCTCCTACTGATGGTGCTATCGTATGGCGAGGCCCAATGGCTACCTCTGCACTTAAGCAGTTTATTTCGGATGCTGATTGGGGCGATCTGGATTACCTGCTTATTGACCTGCCTCCGGGAACAAGTGATATTCACTTAACCTTGGTTCAAACCATACCGGTAACAGGTGCAGTTATTGTAACTACTCCACAAAAAGTGGCTCTGGCTGATGCCAAAAGAGGTTTTAATATGTTTAACCAGGGTGGTGTTGATGTGCCTATTTTGGGAATTGTTGAAAATATGGCTTACTTCACACCTGAAGAATTACCTGATAATAAATACTACATTTTTGGCGAAAGTGGTGGCAAGAAACTTGCTGAAGAAAAAGGTGTAGCGCTGTTAGGTGAGATTCCTTTAGTACAAAGCATCCGTGAGAGTGGTGACAATGGTTATCCTGCCGTATTGAATGATGGCATCCTTGGTGATACTTATAAATCATTGGCAGAAAATCTTGCCAGCCAGATAGCTATCCGTAACGCGACAAAGGATAAAACCAAGATTGTTGAAATCCAGCCAGGTTCTGCATGTAGTGTATAATCTGCTTAAACAATAAAAAACAGTTACTTATCGGGCTCAATTTGTATCAATTAGTGCTTTAACTACGTTACTTTAGCAGCATTAATGTTACATAAACGAACACTCCTTTTTATTATCTTTATTTCAATAGCTTTTTCAGCTGTTGGACAAAGAAACTGTGCCACCGAAGAGTTACACAAACTAGGTAAAACAGAAGATCAAATACTTAAGGAAAAACAGGCATTTGAGAACTGGTTGATAGAAAAAAGAGCCTCGATTATACAACAAAACGCGTTACAGGAAACAGGTGAGGTAACGACTTATCAGATACCTGTTGTAGTGCACGTTATACATAATGGTGAGTCTTATGGTGAAGGATTCAACATACCCGATGAACAAATCCATTCCCAAATAGAAGTGCTCAACAGAGATTACAGGCGTCTTAATCCTGATAGTATTAATACACCTTCATATTTTAAACACCTTGCTGCTGATATCGGTTTTGAATTTGTGTTAGCCAAAAGAGATCCAAATGGCTTACCAACCAATGGGATCACAAGAACTAATGGCGGTAGAGACCTGTGGTATATCACAGATAATACAGTGTTAAAATCACTTAATTACTGGTCTTCTACTGATTATTTTAATATTTGGATTGCTCCTTTAGGAGGTTATTATGGATATGCCGAATATCCCACATCCGATATTATTGATGGAGTTAATTCAGAAGCTGTAGATAATCCATTAACTGATGGTGTTGTTATTGACCCAAGAGCATTTGGGTCGGTTGATTTCTATCCGGCAGGTGAGTATTTCAATAAATTTGATTTAGGCAGAATTACAACACATGAAGTTGGCCATTTCTTTGGCCTGAGACATATTTGGGGTGATGGCGGTTGTGACAAGGATGATTTTGTAGAAGATACCCCTAAAACCAGTCAGTCTTACATTTCATTTAGTAATTGTCCAGATCCAGACACACAGTTATATTCTTGTAACACTGAATATACCATGTTTATGAATTACATGGAATATGTAAATGATGCCTGCATGAACATGTTCAGCCTGGGACAAAAAGAGAGAATGGTAATTGTGATTAATAATAGTCCGAGAAGGGCTAGTTTATTGGAGTCGGAAGCTCTAATAGAACCTCCCGCTGTCGATGCTGCCATCACAAGTATTACCAATCCGGGATTTGGCTTATGTGACAATAATGTAACACCATCTGTAGCAGTGATAAACGCAGGCACCACTCAGATCACTGAACTGGAAATTGAACTATTGGTAAATGGTACGCTGAAAGTAAGCCACACCTTTTCATTATCACTAAATGCCGAAGAAGAAGCTATTCTTGATCTACCCGGTTTTATTCAAAATGAATATGGAGACTTAACCTTCCAGGCCTCAATTGTTTCAACCAATGGTATTCAGGATGATATACCTGAAAATAATACCTTCAGCAAGCAGGTTTTTTATAGTGAGCCCACTTCAGTGCTAAATGAAAACTTCGGAAGCTGGCCGAAAAACTGGGCTGTACGAACAGAAGCTCCCATTTCTAACTGGAACTCCAGTCAGGCTCCTAACCTTATAATTGACAATACTGCCGCTGTACTGAATTACTATGAAAAGACTTCAAGTGCTGCCGACTACCTCTTATCTCCTACCCTGGATCTAACAACCTATACTAACCCATATTTTATTTTCGACTATTCATATGGTTTCAGAGAGGGGTATGAAGATAAACTGGCCGTTGTAGCTTCGTTAGACTGCGGCAATACATTTACAGACACCTTGTTTTATAAATCAGGTGTTGAGTTATCATCTACAGAGTTGCCGGTTTCGTTTACACCTTCCGGCCCTGTTGACTGGCAAACATTTGTTGCAGACCTTTCAGATTACCAGGGACAGGAAATCCAGATAGCTTTTATCGGCAAGTCAGAAAGTGGCAACAACATCTACCTTGATAACATAATGCTTGAAGAAACCGGGTATTATGATCTGGGAATTAAGGGTATGGTAAATGAATCCGGAGCGTATTTTAATGATGTGGAGTCAATTGGTGTCATAATCGAAAACAAGGGGACAACTGTAATAAACTCAATTAGTATTGACTACTCTGAAGATGACATCAAGCTGGGCACAATCATAGAAAGTAACTTAAACCTGGCACCTGGCAAACAGCAGATTATCCATGTAGACAATGGTTTTGCTGATGGAGTTCATTCCTTAAAATTCAGCAGTACAGAAATTGACAACAATCCCGATAACAATTCACTCTCAGTAACGTCCAATTTCTTGAGTTCGGTAGAACCATTACCGTTTAGAGAAAGGTTTAATGATGATTTATGGTTAAGCTCCGGTAAATGGACAATCTCATCACCAAATGATGATACCAGCTGGGTGCATAACAATAGCAATATTATATACCAATCCTCAATTAGTGGAAACAAAGGGTTGCACGACTGGGTTGTACTTCCAATACTTGATTTTAGCGAAACTAATGAAGCGTCTCTTGAGTTTAATGTCGCCTATAGCAATAATAGTTTTAAAAATGAAGTTCTGCGAATCTGGGCTTCAACTAATAAAGGCGGGCACTACGACTATTTATTGAAAACAATATCAGGAAACAGCCTTGTCTCTAACAATAATGGCAACCTGGAACCTGAAAGTGATACCGAATGGAGAACAATATTTGTTAACCTTAATGAACTTATTGGGGAGGAAAATGTGATTATAGGTTTTGAATCAGTTGATGGTGATGGTGCAGACATCTATCTTGATGATATTGAATTATTCGTTTCTGATGAACAGGTATTTGCTAAAGTAGAAGATAATGTGGCTGTTTACCCGAATCCTGTTACAGATTATAATGCCAGTGTTACATTCAACCTTAATGAAAAGCAAGATGTTAAGATAAGGTTACTGGATATGACAGGTAAAGTAATCAGCGAGCATAATTTCACCGATGTACTCAATCAAACCTTGCCACTTGAAATCATCACCAATCGAAATGGCATTTATATTCTTCAAACAATTGGGAATAATTTCACCAATTCAAAGCGAATAATGGTTAGTAAATGATATGGTTAATTTTTAGGCTGCATAACGCTAAGTTCCTACTTTTGAAAAAATAACATCTATGGCAAAAAAGAATATTGGAGTTCTATTTGGTGGCAAGTCTGTTGAGCATGATGTTTCGGTCCTATCAGCAAAAAATATTATTCAGAATATTGACCGTGATAATTATATGGTCAGCCTGCTTGGCATCGATAAAAAAGGCAAGTGGTATTTATGTGAAAGTATTGATATCCCAATTAACTCAGGGGTACCTTTAACCATCAACCTGGATGCAACCAACCCAATGATATTTGCTGGCGATAAAGAATTGAAAATTGATGCAATCTTTCCTATACTGCATGGAACAGATGGTGAAGATGGCTCAGTGCAAGGATTGTTGAAGACATTAAATATTGCTTACGTAGGTTCCGGCGTAATTGGTTCTGCCGCGGCAATGGATAAATTGATTACCAAAAGAGTGCTGCAATCTGCAGGATTGCCTGTAGCTGATTTCCTTGCATACTCATTCTATGAGCAAGAAGATATCCACTATCCCGAAGTAGTTGAAAAGGTTGGGTTACCTTTTATTATAAAACCTGTAAATCTTGGTTCATCCGTTGGCGTAACAAAAGTTACCAAAGAAGAAGAATTTAAAGAAGCACTCGACATTGCCTTTAATTATGATACAGTCATTTTAATCGAGGAGTTTGTGGCAGGTCGTGAAGTGGAATGTGCCATTATGGGTAATGAAGATCCTGTTGTATCAGTTGCCGGTGAAATTGTATTATCTAAAACTTATGACTTTTACTCTTTTACCGCCAAATATGAAGATCCGGATTCTGCCCATATAACCATACCTGCAGATATGCCTGAGAGCATACACAATAGGGTTAAAGAGCTGTCACTTAAGTCATATCAACTACTTAATTGCCTGGATCTGGCAAGGGTTGATCTTTTCGTTAAGGAAAATGGAGATATTTATGTCAATGAAATAAATACTCTTCCTGGTTTTACCAATATCAGTATGTATCCTTCGTTAATTCAAAATGAAGGGATTGGATATTCTGAATTGATAACCCGTCTTATTGAAATGGCCTTGAAAAGGCATGCTCAAAGCAACAGAATATCTACAGATTATGCTTCTAACCTGTAAAATTTGAATATTTTTAAGCGCAAATTAAGTAACAAAACACAAAACCTGTGTGTGTATGATAAAAATTGGATTTAATAGTTGGCCTGATGTAATTAAACACCTTTCGATAGTGATTGTACTGGGTGCGATAATTACATTATCATTTTTCTACATCTATTTACCCATTATAACCAATCATGGCGAATCAATTACTGTTCCTGATTTGCAGGGACTTTCAGTGGATGAACTTCAGGGTTTCCTTGTAGATCGTGACCTCAGATACGAAGTTGTGGATTCTGTCTACTCTGCGGATTTGCCTCCACTCACGGTTACCAGGCAGTTTCCAAAACCAGGTAGAAAGGTGAAGCAGAAAAGAAAAATATTTATATCACTGAACAGTATCATGCCTCCAATGACCAGGATGCCTGACCTTATTGATAAAACCATTAAAAACGCTGACCTGATCCTGAAAAGCTATGAGTTAGTTCCCGGAAAGATAACATTAGAGCCCGATCCTTTCAGGAATGTGCTTGAACAACAATTCCAGGGAGAGCCTATTGAACCAAATACCTTAATACCTAAAGGTTCTGTGATTGATATCGTGAGAGGAGATGGCCATGGAATCAGTCTATTTGAAATGCCTGATCTAAGAGGGTTGCCCATTTCTGAAGCAAATGTTATAATCAGGGGTAATAATTTAGAACCCGGACTCGTTTTTAATATGGATTCAACTGAAGTGGATCAACCAGTAGTTATTCAACAAAGCCCTAAACAAGGTTTAACCGTGAGAGTAGGAAGATCAGTTGATTTATGGATAGGTAACCGAATGCATCCGGACTTACCAGATAGTTTAAGACACCTCTAATCATACTTTATGCGATATTGGATATTTGTCTTTTTAATGATACTCTTTGCTTACGATACCAGTGGGCAATTAAGACAATTACCTATTGCGCATAAGGTAAATAGTTCCTCTATTCCCACTAATGCCAGGCTACAAGCAGCAACGCCCATTACGCTTCCCTTTTGGGATGATTTTTCTCAGAGCTCATCTATGCTTGATACTGCGTGGTGGATGCCCGGCAGCCAGGCACAAATATTATCCAGACCAGGCAATGGAGTGCTTCCCCCCACATTGAATGTTGTTACCTTCGATGGTGTAGATGCAAATGGAAATCCGTACTCAGCTTTAAATACTGATGGCCCTGTTGACAGCCTTGTATCAAGGCCTATTGATTTAACACAAGTACCGCAGCATCTACAAGGTACAGTATACCTTAGTTTCTTCTTCCAAAAGGGAGGTTTAGGAAATCAACCGGAACCGAATGATTCTCTTCAATTATTCTTTCTAAAATCGGATACGACATGGCAAAAAATGTGGCCATTGGTTGGTGATAATATTCCTGATGACCCAACAATCTTCACAGAAAAATTGGTGCATGTTCCTGATGACACAATATTCTTCCACGAAAACTTCCAGTTCATGTTTAAAGCCATTGGAAGGCAAAATGGTTGGTTTGATAACTGGAATATCGATTATATATATATGGATAAACGCAGGCATGCCAGTGATAATTCATACCTGGACAGAGCCATTACCGATTATCCGACCTCTATCCTTAATGGTTATACGGCTATACCATTCAATGAATTTACCGGTGGCGAGAGTCTCGCCTCCAAGCTATCAAGCTCATCAACCTGGATCAGGTCATTAGAGGATGATATCCAGCCCGTAGAATATTCAGCGATTATTTATGATACGCTTAATAACATTGTGATAGATACCATTGCAGATTTAAATGATATGCTATTGTTTGCCTATGACATTAAAGAAGCTGCCACCGATATCCCTGACACTGCTGCATTCGATATAACAGCAGATTCTTTGTTCCTGGAAATAGAATATTTTGTCAGGACAGGGGATAAATTTCTTGTAGATTCTATCTATAATGCAAATGCCGACACAGCGTTTTATTCACATATTAATTTAAGGGTAAATGATACCATTCGATCTTATGCAACCATTCATGATTACTTTGCTTATGATGATGGCTCCGCAGAATTTGGAGCGGGTATAAACCAGAGAGATGGTCGGATTGCATACGAGTTTTACACTAATAATGCTCAATATCTAGATCGTGTTGATTTCTATTTCCCAAATGTCAGTCGTAACCAGGCCGGGAGCCCTATTGAGGTTTGTATTTATAAAGATTTGGAAGACAGCTATGGCTCAAACCTGGGTTTTATTACAGGGGCTATAGAGCACAATGGTATAAATAATTTTGTGTCTTATAATTTCAGTCCGGCAATCAATGTAAAAGATACATTTTACGTAGTCTTAAAAAACCTCGCAGATGATGGTCTCTGGACAGCTATTGGCCTGGATAAAAATACCAATACCGGTGAAAAGATCTATTACAATGTTGAAGGAAGCTGGGCAAAAAACACCTTTATTGAAGGAAGCCTGATGATACGCCCCTATTTTGGTGACGGAACTGTAACGGGTATAGGTGAAGAAATAAATGCATTTCAGATCTACCCCAATCCTGTAAAAGACAGATTGATCATTGAAGGTGAATTTGATCATATCGAAGTTGTTGACCTTATGGGCAAACAGGTCAATTTCCGTTTATTCAAGGAGGAATACCGAAGTGAATTACTATTCCATAATCCTGGGAGGCAATTAGTATTCCTGATTTTAGAAAAAGGAGGTAAAACCGAGACTCACAAACTGTTGATCAGCCACTAAAACGTAATTACCAAAGGCTGCGGACTAAAACTGATTATAAAAACAAATAAAGCTATCCAGCCTAAAATCACTCTATTCTGGCTTAATGGTTCTTCTATTTCTGCTGGTGGATGGTGTACCCCTAAAAATCTTCCAACAATTAAAGCAAAAAGCATCCAGCCACCATATCCATTTATCCCGGGCACAGACCAAAGCAGCAATCCCTGAAGCGCAATTATTCCCAGGCTGATCATCAGTTTTTGTTGGATTGTAAAATTGGTTCTACCCAATAAATAAAATAGAAACAGTGCATAAGCAACAAATGCAACCATAATATCCATCATATCCTGTGAAAGATCGAATGGATTAAATATGCCAAATACCCCCGTACCCATTCCTGCATAAGTTAAAAGTGCTATATATACAGAAATTGAAATGATTCCATGACGCTTTTGTCCGAATAGGCCATAAACAACATGTCCCCCATCCAGTTGGCCTATTGGCAGCAGATTAATGGCAGTAAAAAGTAACGCTAAAAAACCTGCAAGGATATACGGGTAATGAAATATCTCGTTTGGGTTAGGAATCCTATCCAGTTTATCCCTGGGCACCAGGTACGCTTTAACAAACTCAAAAGTAAGGTTGGACCCCATTGCTAAATTGACCTGGTAACTTGGTCCCATTCTAATTGTATCTGCATCATAATAACTGGCAGCTTCCGGATTTATCAGGGCCAGGTCTCGTTTTAGAAAAAACGTATCAACATCATAAACGTACTGCTCATAATTCTCACCGAACAGTTCATATTCGGGATGTATTTTATAGATATGATCTTTAGGTGGCAAAGAGTTAAAGCCATAGATGATAACTACTATTGCTATAACAAAACCGGCCAAAGGACCGGCTAAACCAATATCAAAGATCTTGGTAAGTGACTTAACCTTCTCCTTAAGGCGGATAAATGCTCCCATGGTACCGATAGATAGTGATCCGGCAAATCCCAACCAAAGGGGCAAGTAGAAAGGAAGTGAAACCTTAACCTTATGGTATCGTGCCGTCAGGTAATGTCCAAATTCATGAACACTTAGTATAAGAAGGAACGGGATTGAAAAATGAAAACCCTGAAAAAACTCATCCCATCCCAGTGTATGATTTCCAAAAACGAATGATCCTCCATACATCCATTCAGCACCCGCCAGCGTGGTGGCTATCAGTGTAATAATGAAAAGTGCTATTTGTATTAGGTGTGTACGTGTCTTCTGGTCCATTAAGCAAATAATTCAAACAGGTAATTCTGATCAGTAAGATGAAGTGTTTGCAGACCAACTGTCTGTGCTCCTTCAATATTTGCCTTCATATCGTCAATAAATAAAGTAGAAGAAGGATCCAGATCATTATTATTAACTACATATTCATAAATTTCAGCGTCAGGCTTTCGCATTCCTACCTTATGCGAGTAGTATATTTTATGGAAGTACTGATCAATGGTACTGCCACCTGTAACATCAGCAACGACAGAATCAAATAATTCAATATGAATATCATTTGTATTACTTAATACTATTGTCTTGAAACGATCCTGAAGATTACCCAGTAGTTCTAATCTTTCCAATGGCAATTCCCTGATCATAGCATTCCATGAATCATCAATTTTCCGGTCAGATATTGATTGACCAAGGCTTAGTCGCACTCTGTTCCTAAATTCTGCTGCAGTAATCTCCCCTTTTTCGAAGGCAAAAGTCCATCCATCTTCAAGAAACTTGTTATAAATCTCTTTATTTGAAAGACCGGTATATTGAGAGAATAACGCTAAAGACTTATCGACATCTAAATCAATTACTACACCTCCCAGATCAAATATTATAGCTGAAATATTTTTTAGCATATTTACAAGCCTTTATGCATTGTTAAATAATATGCAAATATGTAACTTTGCCCTCCCAAATTCAAGGTGTATAAACAATACATTTTGTAGGGCCTATAGCTCAGTTGGTTAGAGCACTTGACTCATAATCAAGGGGTCCCTGGTTCGAGCCCAGGTGGGCCCACCATGAAGTAAAAGGCTGTCGAAAGGCAGTCTTTTTTCTTTTACTTAACCCCTAAACAACATTCTGTTTGTAATTTTTAATTAGTTGGCCGCCTTTACTTCATGGCAGGCCGCACTTCATTGCAATTTATTGCAATATGATTTATTGAACGAAGTGAAATAAATACTGGGCGAGAAGCGATGCCTTACCACATTTTCAAAGACATATTCATATTGTAGTAATAATATATCACCCTAAAACTTCTTATACTCAAACACCAACTCACTCATAAACTGGCTAAACAATGCCAACCTGTAATAGTCAAACATATCAAAATCCATCTTTTGCTTGTTGATCATGATATAGGGTGTGTTCCGGTCTTTCTTCTGAACAGAAATCATTTTATTAATGGCAGGGTAATAAACAAAGACTAACTTATCATCCAAATAAAACCATGTGTTCCTGCAAGAGCCATTGGCAATAATCACCAGGTTCTTATCAAACCACTTCCCTGTAATGGCATATTCCGAAATAGGGCTATTAATCATTTCACGGTAAAACCTGTTCCTATATTCTGATTTTAAGGCAAGTGGCTGGTCACTAAACACTTCTTCAGCATAATTTGACAATAAAGTATCTTCCTTAGGATAAATAATAAGTTCATACTCGCTAACTTTTTTTAATCCTTCATATATAAAACCTATTACTTTTTTATCCCAATATATTCGAATCCATTTCTCTGTAACATTAGAATAGCTGCCATCATCATTTTCTACCCTTGTTTTCTCTTTTATCAATTCACCTTCTGCAAAGGTAGTAATCTGCCAATTTTTCATCTTCTCTTCCGCTTTAAGCTCTGCCTTGATCTCCCATAAAACTTCTCTTGAAGTTTCATGGCTATACCAATTCCCGAACATCGCAACGGCAAGGGAAGAAAGGACATCATTACCAGCCTCTTTACCGGTATATGAGTTAGGTTTAGGTTCTTTTGTCTTAATGAAAATATTGTCCTTTTCATTATTCATTAATTGATAAGAAGGCCTTAGTTTATATAATTTGGTAATAGGTATAGAATCAAACATAATTATCTCTTGCCCAAAAGAAGGCACCGATAAGAATACGAGAATAATTATTAGCCTAATCATTGTTGTTTGCTTATTCAACAATTTACGAATTTTATGATAGAAATTATCTCATATAAACATTTTTAGTAAACTTAACAGATTTCGTCATAACTAGTTTTTAGGGATATTTTATAGGGAATAGAATAATTCAACCGATTCATAAACCACTCGTCAGAGTTTAGGTTGAATCAGTAAAAATTGAATTGTTTTACGTGCTTTTCATTCGTAGATTTATGCTAAATCAAAACCAAGAATTTACACATGAAAAACCTATTAACATTTACACTGGTTTCCCTGTTATTTATGCTGGGCTGCCAACAACAAAATGAGTCTGAAATGACCGAAACTGACAATCCATTATTAACAGAGTGGAACACACCATTTGGGGTACCCCCATTTGATAAAATCGAGGATGAGCATTACCTGCCTGCTTTTGAGGCAGCTATGGCAGAAGATAAAGCTGAGATAGATGCTATCATCAATAATGCTGACGAACCAACATTTGCCAACACCATTGAAGCGCTGGAAAGAAGCGGAAGCAAATTAAGCCGTGTATCAAGAGTGTTTTTTGCCGTAAATGGTGCCAACACAAATGATAGCATGAAGGTAGTTGCCAAAAAAGTTGCCCCCATGCTATCTGCTCATCGTGATGACATAGTTCTTAATCCTGATTTGTATAAAAAAGTAAAGATTGTTTATGATGCCAAAGATGGTCTTGGCCTAAACCCTGAACAATCCAAACTGCTGGAAGAAACCCACAAAGCATTTGTTCGATCTGGTGCAAACCTGGATGAAGAGTCTCAGGCAAAACTCAGAGAAATAAATAGTGAATTAGCAAAACTGGCTCAGCAATTTGGTGAAAACCTGCTAAATGAAACAAATGATAAAAAGATTCTTGTAACCAATAAAGAAGATCTTGGCAACCTGCCCGGCAGTCTTGTGGCTGCTGCTGCTGAAGCCGCAAAGAACAATGAACAGGAAGGCTGGTTATTCACCTTACAAAGACCAAGCATCAATCCATTTTTACAATACTCACCGAACCGGGATCTTAGAAAAGAGCTTTTCATGGGATACGCACTACGTGGTGATAATGGTAACGACAACGATAACAATGAGATACTTGCTAAAATGGCTTCTCTTCGTGTAGAAAGAACAAAGCTTAAAGGTTACGACACCCATGCTCAGTACATTCTTTCAGATAATATGGCAGAAAACTCAGAACGTGTTTATGATTTCCTCGATAAAGTTTGGGAGCCTGCTTTAAAAATGGCACAGAAAGAAAGAGAAGATTTACAGGCCATGATGAAAGAGGATGGAATTGATGAAGAGCTCAAAGGATGGGATTGGCGATACTATACTACTAAGGTACGTAAAGCAAGATATGATTACGATGAAGAAGCTATGCGTCCGTATTTTGAATTCACTGCTGTGCGAGATGGTGCTTTTATGCTCGCCAAAGAGCTCTTTGGTATTACTTTTACACAACTGGACAATGTGCCCACATGGCACCCTGATCAGCAGGTATTTGAGGTTAAAGAGGCCGATGGTACACACATTGGTATTATATACATGGATTTCTTTATCCACGAAAGCAAACGAGGTGGTGCCTGGATGAATGCACTGCGTTCTCAATCGAAAATGGATGGCGAGGTTACACCAATTGTTACCAATAATTTTAACTTCCCTCCTCCTACCGAAGATTCTCCATCACTATTGTCATTTTCAGAAGCTTCAACGCTTTTCCACGAATTCGGACATGGTTTGCATGGATTGCTCTCTGATGTTACATACGTCTCATTATCCGGAACCAATGTGCCCAGGGATTTCGTAGAATTCCCATCACAAGTAATGGAAAACTGGATGAGCGAGCCAGAAGTGTTAAAAATGTATGCTAAGCACTATCAAACCGGTGAGGTGATTCCTGATGAACTGATAGAAAAGATATCAGCCTCAGGCAAATTCAACCAGGGATTTACCACTGTAGAGTATATGGCAGCCTGCTATCTGGATATGGCATGGCATACACTTGATACCAATGAAATTCAGGATGCTAAAACATTTGAGGATGAAGAAATGAGTCGAATTGGTTTGATTGAAGAAATTATTCCCAGATATCGCAGCCCCTATTTCAACCATGTATTTGGTGGAGATCCAAGCTACTCTTCAGGATATTACAGTTATCTATGGTCAGAAGTGCTTGATGCAGATGCATTTCAGGCATTTAAGGAAACAAGTATCTTCGATCAGGAAACTGCTAAAAAATACAGAAAAGTTCTTAGCCAGGGTGGAACCAAGCCGGGCATGGAGCTTTATGTTGAATTTAGAGGTCGTGAACCTGAAATAGGAGCATTACTGAAAAAAAGAGGACTGGATTAATCCACAGACTGGTCGTAGCGTCACGCTACGACCAGTTTAAATTATTTGATTTTATTTTTTTCTCTTATCTGACCTACGTCAGTTTATTGTAAATATCCCACCATTAACTTTGACGGAGTTTTATTTAAAACCCCGTATATCAAATTAAAATAAACCTACCATGGGTATTACTCAAACTACACTCATAAAGAAGATACTAATGGCCTTAACGGGTCTTTTTTTGTCTTTTTTCCTAATTATTCACCTGCTTGGAAACTTACAGTTGATACTCCCGGAAGAGATTGGACATAGCCAGTTCAATCATTACTCTGTGCTATTAAGTGAGCTTACCATTATTAAGGTAATTTCTTATTTCTTATATGCTACCATTCTATATCATGTATTTGATGCTTTATGGATTACAATCGCTAACTGGAGAGCAAATGACAAAAAGTATAAAAAGGATAACCGGGCAGAAGTTTCTGGTTGGATATCACGTAATATGGGATTTCTTGGCAGTTTGATATTTATCTTTTTAGTCATTCATTTTAAAGACTATTGGTATGTATTTAAGTTTGGCGAATTACCCCTGGATGCAGAAGGCAATAAAGACATCTACCTTATTGTAGTAACTTCCTTCAAAAATATATGGTGGGTAATTCTCTATGAAATAGCTTTAATCTCACTTGGCCTACACCTTATTCATGGTGTTAGTAGTGCCTTTAGAACGCTTGGTGTATACCACCCAAAATATATATTATGGATTAAATACCTTGGTTATGCATTTTCAATTGCAATAACTATTGGTTATATGATAATTCCAGTTTTCGTTTACTTTTTTAACCCACTCTAGACTATGTTAGAAGCAAAAATTCCGGAAGGCCCTTTGGCTGAAAAATGGTCGAATTATAAGGCTAAAACAAAAATTGTAAATCCGGCTAATAAGAAGAAGCTAGATGTTATTGTAGTAGGTGCCGGATTAGCCGGTGGATCTGCAGCAGCAACCATGGCCGAGTTGGGTTATAATGTTAAGGTATTCTATTTCCAGGATACTGCCAGGAGATCTCACTCTGTGGCAGCACAAGGAGGTATTAATGCCTCGAAAAACTACCAGAACGATTCTGATAACGTCTATCGACATTTTGTAGATACACTGAAAGGTGGTGACTTCCGTTCACGTGAAGCAAACACTTACCGCCTGGCAGAAATATCAACACAGGTGATTGACCAGGCTGTAGCCATGGGAGTGCCCTTTGCAAGAGAGTATGGAGGTGTTCTTACCAACCGTTCTTTTGGAGGTGTTCAGGTAAAACGTACTTTTTATGCACGTGGCCAGACCGGACAGCAGCTTTTATTAGGAGTATATTCTGCAATGATGCGTCAGATTGCAAAAGGTAACATTGAAGATTATTCGAGACATGAGATGCTTGACCTTGTATTAGTTGATGGGAAAGCCAGGGGAATTATAGCCAGAAACCTGATAACCGGTGAAATTGAAAGACATGGTGCGCATGCTGTTGTAATAGCATCTGGTGGATATGGTAAGATCTATTACCTGTCAACACTGGCAATGGGTAGTAATGCCTCTGCTCAGTGGAAAGTACATAAGAAAGGTGCCTTTATGGCAAGCCCAAGCTGGGTGCAGTTCCACCCAACCAGTTTGCCTCAATCAGGTGATCATCAATCAAAATTAACGTTGATGTCTGAGGCACTTCGAAATGATGGTCGTATCTGGGTACCTAAAAAAGCTGGCGATGACCGACCGGCTAATGATATTCCTGAAGATGAAAGAGATTATTATCTTGAAAGAAAGTATCCATCATTTGGAAACCTTGCCCCTCGTGATATTTCATCACGATCTGCCAAAGAGCAAATAGATGCCGGTCATGGTGTGGGTCCAAATAAAAATGCTGTTAACCTGGATTTCAGAGATTCAATAAACAGGCTTGGCAAGGACGTTATTGCTGAAAGATATGGTAACCTGTTCAGAATGTATGAGAAGATCACGGGCATGAATCCTTATGAGGAACCCATGCGAATCTCTCCTTCTGCCCACTTTACAATGGGTGGTCTTTGGGTAGATTATGAATTACATACAACTATTCCAGGGTTATTTGCCGGTGGCGAAGCTAACTTCTCAGATCATGGTGCCAACAGGCTTGGTGCTAATTCCTTATTACAAGCTTGTGTAGATGGCTATTTCATTCTACCTGTAACAATTGGTAATTACCTGTCGGGTGAAATTCATTCAGGAAAGGTTGATACCAATTCTTCTGAATTCGATGAAGCTGAAAAAGTTGTAACCGATAGGATTGAGAAATTCCTTTCAGTAAAAGGTGATACCAGCGCTGAGACATTCCATAAACGTCTGGGTAAGATTATGTGGGATAATGTAGGTCTTGAAAGAAGCAAAGAAAGTCTTGAAAAGGCTATTCGTGAGCTCAAGCTGCTTCGTGCTGACTTCTGGAATCATATTAATGTACCGGGAACTGACAAGGGTATTAACTCTGAGCTTGAGAAAGCGGAAAGAGTTGCCGATTACATAGAACTTGCTTCGTTAATGACGTATGATGCACTGCAAAGAGAGGAGTCTTGCGGAGCGCACTTCAGAAGTGAACATCAGACTGAGGATGGTGAAGCGAAACGTAATGATGCTGAGTATCAATACGTATCTTCATGGGAATTCCAGGGAGCAGGCATTGAGCCTAAATTGCACAAAGAAGAATTGAACTTCGAAGTGTTGAAGCCAACAGTCCGAAGTTATAAATAACCAACTAAGAATTTAATACGATGAAAGTAAAACTTAAAGTCTGGAGACAAGAAAACTCAGAAGCCAAAGGATATTTTGAGGATCATCAACTTGATGATGTCCATACAGATATGTCATTTCTGGAAATGCTCGATCATTTAAATGAGCAGATTCTTAGTGAAGGTGGTATTCCTGTTGAATTCGACTCTGACTGCCGTGAAGGTATCTGTGGGCAGTGTGGTTCTGTAATAAATGGTCGTGCCAATGGCCACCATGAAGGTACTACCACATGCCAGATGCATATGAGGCATTTTAAAGATGGCGAAACAATTACCGTAGAACCATTCAGAGCACAGGGATTCCCGGTGCTGAAGGATTTAAAGGTTGACAGAAACGCTTTTGACAGGATTATACAGGCCGGAGGTTATATCTCTTCGCATGCAGGCTCAGCCCCTGATGCCAACTCAATTCTGATTGGTCATGAACAGGTTGAATCTGCATTTGACTCCGCTGCCTGTATTGGCTGTGGTACTTGTGTGGCTACCTGTAAAAACTCAAGTGCTGCGCTCTTTACAAGTGCTAAAATTAGCCACCTGGTGAAACTTCCACAAGGAAAACTGGAAGCCAGAAAACGGGTTGTCGCTATGGTCGACCAAATGGATTCTGAGGGTTTTGGTTCATGTACTAATACTGAAGCTTGTGAGGCAGAATGCCCACAGAATGTATCCGTAATCAACATCGCCAGAATGAATTTTGAGTATAATAAAGCGTTGTTGTT
>JBDLIU010000065.1:0-18750 GCA_039714715.1 Bacteroidota bacterium | reverse complement strand
TGGTACCCGGTATCCTTCAGAAAACAATCCTTTTAAGCGCAACTGATGCTTTGCTGAATTAACCAACAAATATTCTGCCCCTATTGACTGTGTAAATGGAATTTTATAATCTGGATTAAACGATTGCCTCAAGTTAATACTGAGTAAGAACCGTGGTATTGGATTAAACAAAACCGAGCTCCATAAGTTAGCCCTGTTCTCCAGCTTGCCCTCATCGATATAAAATTTAGCTTGAATATTGATGCGATTGTAATCGATCCCGGCATTGAGTTTGATTTTATTTAACAGTTGATGTGTGAATTTCGACCTGACAATATGTTGATCAGCTATCGTTTCCTCGCCATTAAATCCAATTACATCATGTAAATATGCATAGCTTAACTCCCACTCAGATTTGACCTTTTGGTGCGAATATCCTACCCTTACCCTAATATTTTCATCCATTTGGTTATCCCCCGATGTATTGGCATTCATACTAGGCTGTATGTTTCTGTCTGCATTGAAATACTGCCCTGAAAGCATTAGCATTTTACCCTTACTTAATCTAAGTCCTGCATCAACAGATGTTCCCAGAATATTGTAATTAGCTCCGTTCTGCTTTTCAACCGGTATCCCCACCTTCGTGGTATTCTTAAAAGCAAAATTATTCTCTGATTGATTCCACAAAGTGTTTATTTTGATAAAGTATTTATCAGTATTAAAACTTGCTTTCAAATTATTGCTTAAAGTACCAAATGAACCAAACCACTGCGACAACGAAAGATTTACTCCTTTTACCGGCTCTAAGTTTTCCAATGAAACCGTACCACCTATGGCCCCCGAACCATACAAGGCAGAGTTTGCTCCATGTTGTATAATAATCTTATCGGCAAATGCCAAAGACAGAACAGATAAATCCGATTGCCCCAACATAGGATAAGAGATGTTTATGCCATGCCAGAGTACTGCCGTATGCTCCGGTCCGGTGCCGCGCATCGAAATAGTTGAAAGCATGCCATTGCCGTAGGATTTAAGGGATATGGCTGTGTAGTTGGCAACCAGGTCTGCAACATTATTGCCTGCTTTCAGGTTGCTTAATGTACTGTCAAAAGCTGTTGTATGTGCTCCAATGGCAAAGGGGGATATTCTGTTTTCAGTAATCTCAACCGGATCTAGCTCAATATCAGGTAATTTGTTCTGTGCCAGCAAATTGCCAGACACACACAGCAATAATAAGAGCCTGATAATCGCATGTACTGAAAATAATTTATTTTTTGATGCCATAAGTCAATGCTTTTCAACCCGAAAGCTCACATATTCCGATCCCAATTACTATTAGGATTAGGCAGTGATCGCAATTGGTAGGTCTCCTGGCTTAGCTAAGTAGTTGCGCCTTCCCACCCCGATAGGTCGGGACAGTGGCTCAGGTTGCAACTACCATGATTAGCATCACAGTTGCGGGGACAGCTCCGGTTCTCACGGAATTCCCTATTATTTCCAGCTATCGGTTATAGCTCGGAAACCAATTACAATGCTAAAGTACCTGAGTTTCTTATAATTATCAATGCTCATAAGAATATATTCTCAACAAAATGGCAATTATTTTCCCAAGAATATATCTATGACCTAGTTTTGCCATTGTAATGTTTATGCGGTGGCTACATAGGTTTCTAAAATGGAGGATCAAGCATGTTCGGGATCGTAATTTCCTGATCTACCTTGGAATATTGATTGGCATTGTCTCAGGATTAGCAGCCGTAATCCTTAAATGGAGTGTCCACTGGATCCAATCTGTACTTGCAGGTTTCTCTGTAGGTGACCTATCTTATCTTTTACCCATTATATATCCTTCAATCGGTATTCTGATAACTGTAGTCGTATCACATTACTTTTTCAAAGCCCAAATGGGGCACGGAATTACACACATACTCTACATTATTTCGAGGAAGTCAAGCATAATAAGCAGGGCCAAAATGTACTCCAGAATGATAACCAGTGCTATTACTGTTGGATTTGGTGGTTCTGTAGGTCTGGAGGCCCCCATTGTTGTAACCGGCTCAGCCATTGGTTCCAACCTTGGACGCCTTGTGCATGTTAACTATAAAAAGCGAACCTTGCTTATTGGATGTGGGGCTGCTGCAGCCATATCTGCCATATTTAATTCTCCGGTAGCCGGGGTAATATTCGCCATTGAGGTATTGCTTACTGATGTTACCATTGCCATGTTCATACCCTTACTTATATCATCGGTATTTGGCTCGCTTATTTCACACTCTTTAATGGGTGATGAAATACTCTTTTCTTTCCAGCTACAGGATGATTACACAGTTAACGACATACCTTTTATAATAACATTAGGAATTATTGCCGGTCTTGTTTCTGTTTATTTTACCCGAATGACGTTTAAAGTTGAAGAAAAATTGTTCGTCATCAAAAACAAATATGCCCGGGCTATCCTGGGAGGTATCGGTTTGGGAGTATTGATACTATTAATGAGTCCACTATATGGCGAAGGGTATGAAACCATAAAAGCTTTACTGCATGGTGAAGCGGGAGGAATAATAGCCAGGCTGGAGACCATTGGTATTCCTAATACGCCATTAATTGCAATATTATTTTTTGTAGCCATCATTCTTTTCAAACCTATTGCTTCTGCGCTTACCATTGGCTCCGGCGGTAGTGGAGGGATCTTTGCTCCATCATTATTTATTGGTGGCGTCCTTGGTTTTGTCTTTGCTTCCAGTATAAACCTTATTAGTGGGAGTGAAATTTTGAGTGTCAGTAATTATACGCTTATCGGAATGAGTGGCCTGATGAGCGGTATACTTCATGCACCACTAACGGCCATATTCCTGATTGCCGAAATAACCAGTGGCTATGAACTCTTTGTCCCTTTAATGCTTATTTCAGCAATTGCCTATACTACCAACATCTATTTTGAAAATCATTCTCTTTATGTAAAGCATCTTGCGTTAAGTGGTGACCTGATCCCACAGGATAAGGATAAAAGGGTACTCCGTGAAATAACCATTGATAAAGTAATTGAAACCGACCTTTTAAAGATTGCCCCGGAAGCTACTCTTGGTGAACTGGTAAACCTTGTACGTAAGTCAAAAAGAAACTTATTCCCTGTGGTAAATGTGAAGGAAGAACTTGTCGGAATCCTTACTTTAGATGATATCAGGGAATTCATGTTCGATAGAGAAAAATATGATGAAATTTTTGTTAACTCCCTGATGCACACCGCACCAGCCTATGTAAATCCTCATGAAAATATGCAATCTGTAATGGAGAAGTTCGAAGCCACCGGAGCCTGGAATTTACCAGTTATTGATCAAGGTAAATATGTTGGATTCCTCTCAAAGTCAAGGATTTTTAACACTTACAGGATAAAACTCAGAAGGCAGCATATTACTTGATTAATTGTTCCAAAATTAACTTAACCCGAACAATTCATGTAAAGTCAATATACAGGAATATTGTATCTTAACAACTTGCATTTCAATAAAATAGGTATATGGGTTAACCCTGATGGGTACAATTTTAGTAAATCTACACCAGATGGTATTTAAGCACAATAAATTATGCTAAAATTGTACTCCATCATCCTCTCTAAGTCCGTCAAGAAAGGACAATAGGTTATACTTGCTTAAAGGATACATGATTCATGAATATTCCGGGTAAATACAATTTTTAAAAAGTCCTCTTTAAACCCTAAAAAACTAGCTAAAACAGTAAAAATCAGGGTTGTATAGAAAAAACGGCGAAGTTTATCCACAAAATTTCAATTAAATGAATTTATGATATAATTCTGATTATCAGCAACTTATAACATTAGGGTTAATTTTTGTTGATAAGTATGCAAAATTGTTTATAAATAATTCCCAAAATGGGAATTTCTAAATATATTACAATTTTTCTCTTCTTATTGCAATAATCATGACCGAATTTCAAATAATGATCAGTGCTATACACGAGAAAAAATCTTAGCTTTAAGGTTAGATCGAACTAAACTGACCAATTTACGTTGATCCTTCTTAAGATATAGAATCGCTAATTAGAAAACAAATCTTAGAATATAAAAAATAATCTTAGAATAGTTATATTAATAAATACATAACGATCTGCTATATGAGAAAGCCTGTGCTTATTTATTTCATTATAATAATGTCTGTATTTAGCTGTACTAATACAGATAACAAGAAAGTTGAAGTAATTAAAATTGAAGGACTACAACATCTGCTGAAAGAAGATCATCATAAAATACACATTATCAATTTCTGGGCAACCTGGTGCAAGCCTTGTATCAAAGAATTACCACAGTTTATCGAAGCATCAAAACAACATCCTGAGATAAGTTTCAGCCTGGTTACTTTAGACTTTGTAGAAGATCTCGATACAAAGGTTTATCCTTTTCTTGATAAAAGAGGTATCGGCCTCAGGGTGTTGTTAATGGATGAAGTTGACTACAATCTATGGATTGATATGGTTGATCCTTCCTGGTCGGGCGCAATACCGGCCACTTTGATCATCGAACCTTCTACGGAACACAGAATATTTCTTGAAAAAGAATTTGAAAATGACGAACTTGAAAAAGAAATTCAAAAATTTATTAATCATAAAACCGCTAAAAAATGAAGACTCTATTAATTACCCTGCTTACAAGTATCTTCTTGCTATCAAACCCTCCAGGTAATCCCGGCTATAAGGTTGGTGATAAAGCCATGGATTTTAAGCTAAAGAATGTAGATGACACATTCGTATCTATGGCAGACAATAAAGAAAACAAAGGATATATTGTGGTTTTCACCTGCAACACTTGTCCTGTTTCTGTATTATATGAAGATCGTATTATCGATTTACATAACAAATACGCTTCTAAAGGATATCCGGTTATTGCTATCAATCCCAATGACCCTAAAGTAAAGCCTGGTGATTCCTTTGAAAAAATGAAGGTAAGAGCCAAGGAAAAAGGATTCCCTTTCTCATATATATTTGACTCAACCCAGGAAATAACAATGGCCTATGGAGCTACTAATACACCGCATGTGTATATTGTGGAAAGAGTAAAAGAGGACTACATTGTTCGTTACATTGGAGCAATCGACAATAATTCTAAAAAAGCAGAAGCCGCAACAAAATTATATGTAGAAGATGCTCTAACCAGTTTACTGGCAGGTGATCCTATTGCTACACCTTCAACCAAGGCCATTGGTTGTACCATTAAGTGGTCTGCTGAGAGCAAAAAGAAATTGGGGAAATAATTTTAATAACTTCTGGTCGTCCCGATATATCGGGACGACCAGCTTGTTTTATTTGATCCTCTCCAATATCACTGACATTGTTACACTGTCGTCTTCCAGTATCGTGTTGAACTGACTGGCATTTGGAGCAATTATCAGGGATTTCTCCTGCCCTTGTCCTATCTGGGTTGCATTATAAGTCTCCTTGAACTTTTCCAAATATGTATCACTACCCACTATAAACGATGTCGCTTTTACAAAGCCACAACCTTTATCCTCCAGAACATATACTTGCCACTTCCCGATCTTACCTTCTCCTTCAGATAATCTCTTACTAACAACGTATTTCTTTCCAATATTCTTTACCACAAGTGAATCAGATATATAGGCTTTTTCTTCATCGTTGGTCATGTAATCCGAACCAATCTCCATCATGGTTTCTTCGTTAAGCAATACAAAAGAAAAATTACCCTGTATCTCTTTGGGCATTTTATTCAATGCATTTACGCCGGGTGGTTGTGGCTCTTCAAAGATTACCTCTGTGCAGGAAAACAGGAATAGGGTTAAAATGAATAATGAGATCGATTTTTTCATTGGAATATCTTTAGGTTATTAAATATTTTAAGTCTGCTCTTAACTTTATTGCAGGTTTCTAATTATCAAGTTACACCTTTTTATTGAAACCACAGTTTGGCTATAAGAATTTCCACACAAATAGTAGTGTCTCTGATACTCAAAAAGGCAGATATTGACTATTTTTGCAGTCCAATTTTTCATAGATAATCATGGCAAAAATCATTTATACAAAAACAGACGAAGCACCAGCTTTAGCAACATATTCTTTACTTCCTATTGTTAATGCTTTCACAGGTGTGGCAGGAGTAGAAGTTGAAACAAGAGATATCTCATTGGCAGGTAGAATAATTGCCAACTTTCCCGATAATCTTACTGAAGAGCAGAAGATTGGCGATGCTCTTGCTGAGCTTGGCAAGTTGGCTAAGACTCCGGAAGCCAATATCATTAAATTACCAAACATTAGTGCCTCCCTCCCTCAATTACAAGGTGCTATTAAAGAATTACATGATCAGGGATATGATATTCCGGACTATCCTGCTGAACCCAAAAACGAAGCAGAAGAAGAAATTAAAGCACGATATGCAAAAGTACTGGGTAGTGCAGTGAATCCTGTCTTACGTGAAGGCAACTCTGATAGAAGAGCACCAAAAGCGGTTAAGAACTACGCAAAGAAACACCCACACCCAATGGGTGCCTGGAGTGCTGACTCCCAAACGCATGTAGCCAGCATGAGTGATAAGGACTTTTTCGGTAGCGAAAAATCTGTTACAGTAAATGAGGCAACGGATGTGAAAATTGAGTTTGTGGGGACTGATGGTGCTTCTAAAGTGCTAAAATCTTCCACCCCTTTACTGCCAGGTGAAATTATAGATACTACTGTATTGAACATGGCAGAGCTTAAAAGCTTTCTGGCCAGGGAAATTGAAGATGCAAAAGATCAGGGTGTATTATTCTCCCTGCACTTGAAAGCCACCATGATGAAGGTATCTGACCCTATCATTTTTGGAGCTGCAGTGGAGGTGTTCTATAAAGATGTCTTTGAAAAATATGCTGATCTTTTTGAAGAGTTAGGTATAACTCCAAACAATGGTTTGGGTGATGTTTACACCAAAATCAAAGGGCATGAAAAGCAGGCTGAGGTAGAAGCTGCCATCGAAGCAGTCTATGCAAATCGTCCTGACCTGGCCATGGTGAATTCTGATAAAGGTATCACCAATCTTCATGTACCTAGCGATATAATTATTGATGCCTCTATGCCGGCCATGATCAGAACATCAGGTCAGATGTGGAATAAGGATGGCAACCAGCAAGATGCCAAAGCAGTAATTCCAGACAGAAGTTATGCCGGTGTTTACCAGGCAGTGATTGATGATTGTAAACTTCATGGGGCATACGATCCATCAACCATGGGTAGTGTGCCTAATGTTGGTCTGATGGCTCAGAAAGCTGAAGAGTATGGTTCACATGATAAAACTTTCCAGGCTGATGAAAATGGATCCATCAGGGTGGTAGACCAGTTAGGAAATGTGTTGATGGATCAATCAGTTGAGGATGGTGACATCTTCCGTATGTGCCAGGTGAAAGACGCCCCTATTGAAAACTGGGTTAAGCTAGCTGTTGACAGGGCCAGGGCAACGGGAGCACATGCTATTTTCTGGTTAGATGAAAGCAGGGCTCATGATGCAGAGCTGATCAAGAAGGTGAACAAATATTTGCCAAACCATGATACAAGTGGTTTGACAATCTTAATCAAATCACCTGTAGAGGCAACCCAATATTCTATCGAAAGAATAAGAAAAGGAGAAGACACTATATCTGTAACCGGAAACGTTTTACGGGATTATCTTACAGACCTTTTTCCAATTCTTGAAGTAGGAACCAGTGCCAAAATGTTATCTATTGTTCCATTAATGAATGGAGGTGGGTTATTCGAAACAGGTGCAGGAGGATCTGCGCCAAAACACGTTCAACAATTTGAAAGCGAAGGTTACCTGCGTTGGGATTCATTAGGTGAGTTCCTGGCATTGGCTGTTTCTCTTGAGCATCTTGGAAATAATTTCAATAATCCAACTGCTAAACTTCTAGGAGAAACATTAGATATAGCTACCAGCAAACTACTTGAAGAAAACAAATCACCAACACGTAGACTTGGAGGAATTGATAACAGGGGTTCTCATTTCTATATTGCTATGTACTGGGCAGAAGCATTAGCAGCACAGGATAAAAATCCTGAGCTCGCAGCTAAATTTGAAAGCCTGGCTAAAGCGCTGGCTGAGAATGAAACGGAAATCAATGATGAATTAATTGGCGCTCAAGGTAAACCCGAAGATATAGGCGGCTATTTCCAACCAGATTTTGACCTGGCTTCTAAAGCGATGCGGCCAAGTGAAACATTAAACTCTGTATTGGCTACATTGGTGTAGAAACAAGCAGTTATGATACTAAGACCCTCGTTATTAAACGAGGGTTTTTTGTTTGGAGTGAATCTAAAAAACATCTAATGTGTCTTATCTTTATAAACACCCAACTGAACATTCTTAAAGAGAATGGCGTTTAGAAAAAGTGTGATTAATTTAAATCTGCTTTATGGAAATAGCACCATCTAAAGCATCAATAAAATAAAACCTATGAAAAATAGACTCATATTATTAGGAATAGCAATATGTTTTTGGGGCCCTTCTTTCGGCCAGACTGAAAAGGATATTAAATCTGAAATTAAAAGGGTAACTGTATTTACACAAGGAGCCCAGGTTGAGAGAGAAGCATCAATTCCGATCCAGAAAGGGCAAATGATTCTTAAACTAACCGGGCTTTCACCTTATATTAACAAAGAAAGCATTCGGGTTGATGGAGATGGCTCTTATACAATTCTAACCGTTCAGCATCAAAATGATTACCTGAACGAGTTGAATAAAAGCAAGGAAATTGAAAGCTTAAGAAGTAAAATTGAACAGCTTCAATCTAAAATAGAAGATGAAGAAGTCTGGATGAAAATCAATAAGGATAAACTGGATTTTTTAAATTCTAATAAGGATCTCTCCAGCAAAGGACAGACTGTCAATCCCGAAACTTTCAAGTCACTAAATAGTATTTACGGCAGTAATATTGAAAAATTAAATCTTGATCTTCTAAAACGACAGAGGTTGATCAATGATTATCGAAAAGAAATTAACAAACTAAAGAATCAACTTAATTCATTAAATAATAGAATTGATTTACCTTCAGGAACAATACTGATTACCGTTGAATCGAAACTGACAAAAGCTGCCAAATTAAAGTTTAATTACCTGGTAGATAATGCTGCATGGTATCCTTCATTTGATATCAGGTTTCTTGGAGTAAATAAACCTTTAAATGTTACCTATAAAGGAAACATCCGACAAAATACCGGTATTGACTGGAAAGACGTAAATCTTGTGCTTTCTACAGCAAAAACAAACGTTTCTGCCAATATTCCTGTCTTAACTCCTTTTTACCTTCAGTTTTACTATCCCGAAATAGCACGGACACTTAAAGGAAGAACACCCGGTGTTATGCTTGAAGAAGCTGAAGCCCCCACCGCAGAAGCAGCAATATCAATGAGAGGCATTAGTTCTATAAAAAGTGAATCTAATCCACTTTATGTAGTTGATGGTGTGGCTAAAAGTAATATTTCATCACTTAGTCCTAACGAAATAGAGAGTATCAAAGTGTTAAAAGGTGCTTCTGCGACCGCTCTATACGGGTCTAAAGGTGCCAATGGTGTTGTGGTAATTACTACCAAATCTGGTGAAGACAAGTCATCAGTTCCATTGACAATTACTTCAAAAATGGAAACGTCTAATGAATATATTATTGATGCTCCTCAATCAATTAAATCTAATAACAAAACCACTACGGTAAGTTTTAGAGAATCAAATCTGGATGCAGATTTTGAATATCAGTCAATTCCGAAATTATCTGAAAATGTATTTTTGATTGGAAAAATAAGTGATTGGCATAATGCAGAACTCATTGACGGGGAAGTAAATGTTTACCTTGAAAACTCATACGTTGGCAAATCACACATTGATACTGAACAATTTAAAGATACGCTGGAAGTTTCATTCGGCATTGATAATAACATAAGCATTAAACGAGAGAAATTAACAGAATTCTCTGAAAACCAGTTTATAGGTTCTAATCGAAAAGAAACAATTGCATATAAATTAACCATCAGAAATAACAAACCATATGCAGTTACTACCAGGGTAATAGATCAGATACCAATATCTACTACAAAAGATATCCAGGTTGAGACATTGGAACTCTCCGGAGGAAAACTGGATACCGATACCGGTAAGGTAGTATGGGATATAACCTTGAATCCTAATGAAAATAAAGAGCTAATTATTAAGTACTCTGTTAGATATCCAAAGAATAAAAAAGTTATTGTTGATTAGTTCTCCTGGCGCTGGGATTTATATGCCAAAGCGGTGCGACCTAGCGAAATCCTAAATTCTGTATTGGCCACACTGGCTTAAGGTTTTAGAGAATATATTGAATTGCAAAAACCCTGATCTGCCAGCTTGTCTGCACAAGCAGGCTGGTGGATCAGGGTTTCTGTTTTTATGGGCAAATCAATTAGAAATAAAACTTAACTTTAAGGTAATAACCTGAGTTCGACCTAAGGAATGGTGTCAGCTTTAAGATTAAGTAGTGGCATTTATCCGGCACTTATAGAAATTTAAGCAATCATGAAATTTATTTTAATTACTAAAACGATTTTCCTGCTCATTGTATTAGTTCTTTTTACTTCATGCAATAAGGGCCCAAACAAGCCTGACAAGCCCAATATTATCCTGATTTATGCTGATGATCTGGGTATTGGACTACTGGGTAACGAAGGGCAGCAGATTATTAAAACTCCCCATATTGATAAACTTTCTGATGAAGGCATTTCTTTTCAAAATGCATATTCCTGCATGTTATGTGCTCCGGCAAGGGCTTCGCTGATAACGGGATATCATGATTGTCATGCTGAGAAATTCGAAATAACCAACGCAGGTATTTATAAACAGATTGGGGAGGATAAGTATACTCATGATGAGGTTGAGACGATGATCAACGCACAACTATCGCCAATACCAGAAGAAATGGTGTTTCTTGGCCAGGTTGCTCAGGAAGCAGGATACATAACAGCTCAGTATGGAAAGCTGGAATGGGGTTTTGCAGCCACTCAGGAGCAAATGAAACGACATGGCTGGGATTACTATTTTGGTTATCTTGATCATATAAGAGCCCATGGGTTTTATCCACCATATTTATTCGGGAATGGTGAATTAGTTGAAATCAGTGGTAATACCCTATCAAACTGTGGAAAAACCCGTGAACCTGAAACACAAAAACACTATGAAGAACGTTGGGATATGACCGGCAAGGAAGTTTATTCCCAAAATATTTTTATGGATAGTGTCCTTAATTTTATTTCAACCAATAAAGACCGTCCTTTCTTCATGTACTTCCCTACTCAACTGCCACATGGGCCGGTTGCAATACCCGCTGTTCACCCTGATTTTGTAAATGATGATCGCTTAACCTCAATAGAGAAGGAATATGCATCGATGGTAAAAATGCTGGATGATAATGTGGGACAAATTATGCAAAAACTTAAAAGCCTTAATATTGATGACAACACTATAGTGATATTCACAGCAGACAATGGGCATGAGATTTATTATCCTAAAAAGGGACGCACGCTTAAGCCTTATACAAATATGAAGACAGGAGAGATTTTTGACAACCTGGGAAATAAATACTATAGCGATCTCGCAGGTGATGTATTTGATGGTAATGGCGGCAGGGCCGGATTAAAACGCAGTAATCTTCAAGGAGGAATTGAGGTCCCTTTAATTATTCGATGGCCTGAAAAAATCCAACAAAAAAGAACCAGCAACCGTTTGATTGCAAATTATGATATCCTGTCTACAATTGCTGAAATCACAGGTTATTCAAAACCTTTTAAAACAGATGGTATTTCTTTTTTTAATGAGATAGTTGAAAAAGTTGCTAAAAACGAACATGAATTTGTGGTATATTCTTCGTTTACAGGACCTACATTAATTACCAATGATGGCTGGAAAATAAGATCACATCTAGCTGAAGATGTATTTGAGCTCTATTTTTTGCCTGATGATTTTCGAGAAGAAAATGATTTGGCAGGAAAATATCCTGATAAATTAAGTGAACTTAAGAGCGAACTTCTAAAAGCTTGTTCGGGTGATTTTAATAATGGGTTGTATTCAAATAGAAAGAACCAGATTGCTATTGAATAAATATTTGAAGATTAACTATGGGAAACATTTTTCTATGCTAAAGTCAATTTCACTATTGATTATATTTTTTTATTCATTTATCCAATTGATTGGTGCCCAACAAACATCTAACTTTAAAGGATTAGAACAAGTTAATTCTACTTTTGAGGGATATGAAGCACGGGTTGTAAAGCCTGAAAAGCCGAGCACGGCTTCCGATTTTATAGAGGAGCATTCTAAGTTACCAATAGAAAAACATAAATCTAAGGTTTACCACAACCTGCGGGGAGGAATCCGGAATTCCTTCATAAAATTTGAACGGCAGAAAAAGGGACGAGTGGCTTTCCTTGGTGGTTCAATTACATATAATGGAGGATGGCGCGACTCTATTTGTAATTATCTCACTAACCGTTTTTCTGATACTGAATTTGAATTTATAGCAGCAGGAATTCCTTCAACAGGAACTACCCCGGCAGCTTTTCGGTTGGAACGAGATGTACTAAAAAACGGACCCATCGACCTGATTTTTGAGGAAGCTGCCGTAAATGATGCAACAAACAGACGAACATCCGAAGAGCAGATGCGAGCGATGGAAGGAATTGTAAGACATGTTAGGCGGGATAATCCAGTTTGCGATGTTGTTATCATGCACTTTGCAGATCCTTCTAAAATAAAAACGTATCGTGAAGGTCAGATTCCTGAGGTTATCCAAAACCACGAAAAGGTGGCACAGTATTACAATATTTCCACAATAAACCTGGCGAAAGAAGTTACCGACCGGATTGATGGGGGCGAATTCACATGGGAAGATGATTTTAAGGATCTTCACCCTTCGCCATTTGGGCAGAATATTTATTTCCAATCGATAAAAGATTTTCTTGATAAAGCCTGGTTTGGTTTCGTTGCAGAAGACGATGAAATGACCATATATAATCTGCCTGAACCAATTGATAAAGCTAATTACAATAACGGGATTCTAATTCCTGCAGAAGATATTAGAAAGACAAAAGGATGGAACTTCGTTGAAAACTGGCAGCCAACCGATGGAAAAAATACACGAGAAAACTATACAAATGTACCTATGCTGGTGGGCGAAGGTGCAGGGAAAATGATCAAGTTTAAATTTGAAGGAAATGCGGCGGGAATAGCAATAGCCGCAGGCCCTGATGCCGGAATCATCGAATACAGGATCGATAGTAATCCCTGGGAAGAAAAGGACCTGTTTACACCCTGGAGCTCTTATTTGCATTTACCCTGGTATTACACATTGGCATCCGATTTAAAACAGGGGAAACATATATTACAGATAAGAGTATCAAAAGAGAAGAATCCTGCAAGCGTGGGAAATTTTTGTAGAATACGTTATTTCTTTGTTAATAGAAAAGGAGAGTAATACAAAAATGAAAACACTACTGAGCTTAATTTTTGTCCTATTTATTTTATCGTGCGCAAAACAAGGACCCCCAATTAAACAGTTTAATGGTGAAAACCTGGTTTTTAACGAATTGGCATCAACCTGGGACGAGGCTATGCCACTGGGAAACGGGATGCTAGGGAACTTAGTGTGGCAAAAAAACGGAAAGCTCCGGTTTTCACTCGATCGTGCTGACTTGTGGGATTTGCGCCCAATGGAAAATATCGACTTCGATAAGTGGAAATTTCAGGATGTTTATGAACATTGGAAAACTGATAAATACGAGGAAGTACAAAAAGCATTTGATGTGCCTTATAATAAGCTTCCAGCACCCTCTAAAATTCCGGCAGGTGCGTTGGAGTTCGATATTAAATCTCTTGGGAAAGTAAAAACAGTGAATCTGGATATTGAAAATGCAACTTGTATTGTTGAATGGGAAAACGGGGTGAAGTTGACCACTTTTGTTCATGCCGAAAAACCGGTTGGCTGGTACAAGTTTGAGAATCTTGATCAGCCTGTAAAAGTAGAGATGAAATCACCTGCTTACAATCGAGAAAATGAAGAAGGATATACCAATCAGTCACGAAACGATTTAAATCAGTTGGGATACTCTCAGGGTGAAATTCTCAAAGGTGATAATTCACTCACATACAACCAAAACGGATGGGGCGATTTCTCTTATCAAATCCATACTCAATGGGAAGAAGCGGGAAATGAACTGACCGGTTGTTGGTCTGTGTCTTCGGCAAACAATGGATGGGAAGAGACTCCAAAGGCAATTGAAGTTATTGAAAATGAGATAGCTTCCGGTTATACAGAATCATTTAACAGTCATATAAACTGGTGGTCAAACTACTGGGGTAAATCTTCTGTAACTATTCCTGATTCCATCCTTCAAAAGCAATATTATCTGGAAATGTATAAGTTTGGCTCGGCTGCCCGTGCCAACACCCCTCCTGTTTCTTTACAGGCAGTATGGACGGCAGACCACGGCAAACTTCCACCCTGGAAAGGCGATTTTCACCACGACCTGAACACCCAGCTAAGTTATTGGCCCGCCTATGCAGGGAATTACCTGTATTTGGAGGAAGGGTTTCTGAATTGGTTGTGGAAATACCGTCCAGCATTTAAAAAATATACCCAAGATTATTTTGGAACAAATGGAATGAATGTTCCCGGTGTAACTACCCTTGAAGGTGAGCCCATGGGAGGATGGATACAGTATTCCTTTGGACAAACTGTAGCAGCCTGGTTGTCACACCACTTTTACCTTCATTGGCGGTATTCTATGGATAGGGAGTTCCTCGAAACAAAAGCATATCCCTGGTTAAAAGATGTAGCTGTTTTTCTTGATGAGATATCGGTTAAATCGGTTGATGGTAAAAGAAAATTGAGAATTAGTTCCAGTCCTGAGATTTATAATAATTCGAGAAAAGCGTGGTTTGCTGAAACTACCAATTTCGATTTGGCTTTGATTAGATGGAATTTCGAAAAAGCAGCAGAGCTTGCATCAGAACTTGGCCTGGAAGATGAGGCTAAAAAATGGCAACAGATTTTATCAGAATGGCCGGAGTTGGCCATTGACCCGGAAACAGGATTAATGTTTGCTCCAGGGTTTCCATATAATGAATCACATCGCCATTTCTCTCACCTAATGGGATTTCACCCTCTTGGGATAATCGACTTTTCTAATGGTGAAACAGACAAAAAAATCATAAAAAACACTATGAATAATCTTGCAGCCCAAAGTTCCGATTATTGGACAGGTTATTCATTTAGCTGGCAGGGGAATTTGTACGCCCGTGCTTTTGAAGGTGATAAAGCAGCCAATGCATTAACAACATTTGCACAATGTTTTTGCCTGAGAAATTCGTTTCATGTAAATGGAGATCAGTGTAAAGCAGGCCATTCGAAAATGACTTACCGTCCCTTTACTTTGGAGGGTAACTTTGCTTTTGCATCGGCTATTCAGGAAATGTTGATTCAGAGCCATACCGGAACAGTGAAGATTTTTCCGGCTATCCCCAAGTCATGGAGCAATGTTGCTTTCGAAAAACTTAGAACAGTTGGGGCCTTTCTTGTTACTGCTGAGATGAAAAATGGTGAAGTTCAACGTGTTGAAATAGAATCGAAGGAAGGTGGAATGTTTTCCATAATAAATCCATTTTCAGATTTAAAATATGAATACAAAGGAGACAAAGAGATAAGTGAATTTACTGAAACGATAGAAATTAATATGGTTAAAGGACAAAAAGTGGTACTGATTGCAAGAGGTGAATAAAGAGAGAAAATAGGAATATGAAATTTATTGTAAAGAGTTTAAAAATATGCATTATACTGTTTTTATATGTATCCATACTATTTTCTTGTAGAAACACCTCTAACACGAAAGTTTCAAATGATCCTTTATCTGTCCAATCGTTTGCTGATAACTGGGAATTTATAGGTGTCGCTGTTAGTGAATCCGATTACACTATTTGGGGTACTTCGCCAATTTTAGATGACGATGGGAAAGTGCACCTATTTGTTGCTAGGTGGCCATGTGAACTGAAAGTGGATCCCGGCTGGCGTTCGCACAGTGAGATTGCTCATTATGTTGGTGATTCCCCCGAAGGGCCTTTCGTATTTTCGGATATAGCCTTAAAAGGTACAGGAATAGATACATGGGATAAATATGGTACTAGTAATCCCTCAATTTCCAAAGTTGGGGATCAGTTTGTTCTGCTATATATTGCCAATACTAATCCAAAAATGCCTGTACATCCTTCCACCCAAAAAATAGGGATGGCGCTCTCCGATTCCCCATATGGTCCCTGGGAAAAAACAGGAAGGGAGGGTTTGATATTATCACCACCATCTAATGAGAGTTACTGGAATTATAAAGCAAGTAATGGCGTTAATAATCCCACCTTATTACAACACCCTGACGGTGGCTTCTTTCTGTATTTTAAATCTGAAAAAGGAAAGATGGGGCTAGCCATAGCAGAAAACATACAAGGTCCGTATGTGCAACTGCCTTTTGCTATTACTACAAATGAAAAGGCTATTGAAGATGGTTATGCTTTTATATATAATGGAAAAATATCATTGCTCACAACTGACAATCATGGCATTATTGAAGAAGGTGGTGGTATTCTATGGACTTCAGATGATGGTATACATTTCAACAATTATGAAAAAGGCTTTAAAAGGATTAACGACTATACTAACATTGACAGCACTATTGTCAGGACACATTATGGTAATCCAAAGATCTTTAAGTTTGAGCGACCTCAGTTACTTATGCAAAATGGAAAAGCAAGCTATCTATATCTGGCTTCGGGCACCAACATCAATGGTGGATCCTGCACTGTTAGTTACATCTTAAAATACAAATGATGAGTGTTAAAAAAATCGTTGTTACTGTTATTTTGCTTTTCAATCTTGCTTATGCGAAAGCACAACAAACCATGGAAATCCCCCTCCCCAGTAAGGAACAATTGATGTGGCAAGATGCAGAGCTAGGAGTCATATTTCACTATGATTTACATAGTTTTGATGGGCAAAGATATGATCAAAAAAAGAACAGAATCACCCCTGTTCCAGACATAAATATTTTCAATCCGGAACAATTAGACACGGATCAATGGATAAGAACGGCTAAGGCAGCCGGTGCAAAGCTGGCTATTCTAACCGCCACGCATGAAACAGGATTTGCGCTATACCAAAGTGATGTAAATCCATATTGTATGAAAGCACTAAAATTCCAGGAAGGAAAGGGCGATATAGTTCGCGATTTTATAAATTCCTGCAGGAAGTACGATATTTTGCCTGGTATCTATGTCGGTATACGATGGAATTCATTTTTAGGTGTTCATGATTTTAGGATCGAAGGAGAAAGCGAGTTTGTAAAAAACAGGCAAATAGCCTATAAAAAAATGTGCGAAGGTATGGTCAAAGAACTGTGTACCCGGTATGGTGACATTTTCATGATCTGGTTTGACGGAGGAGCGGATGCTCCTTCTGAATATGGGGCAGATGTATTACCAATTGTACAAAAATATCAACCCAACTGCTTATTCTACCACAATGTTCAAAGGGCAGATTTTCGGTGGGGAGGTTCAGAATCAGGTACTGTTCCCTACCCCTCTTGGTCAACCTATCCTTTCCCATATTCTCATTCAACGAACAAAGAAGTTGTATTTGCGGATAATTTCAAATTGCTTAAACATGGCGACAAAGATGGCAAGTATTGGATGCCTGCCATGTCAGATGCTCCACTGAGGGGATATAATGGCCGGCATGAATGGTTCTGGGAACCGGGTGATGAGGAACATGTTCAACCATTGGAAAATTTGCTTGAAATGTACTACAAATCAGTAGGAAGGAATTCTACATTAATACTTGGTCTTACCCCAAATCCAGATGGATTGATGCCAGAAACAGATGTAGAAAGATTGAGGGAATTTGGTGTTGAGATTCAAAGGAGATTTTCCGGGCCTGTCTCAAATACGAAGGGAGAAAAAGAAAAGCTGTATTTGAATCTCAAGGGAAAAACGAAGATAAACCATGTTCTGCTTAAAGAAGATATTTCCAAAGGAGAACGGGTAAGGCAGTACATCATTGAGGCATTTATAGATAGAAAATGGCAAGAAGTGGCAAGAGGTGAATGTATTGGGCACAAAAGAATCCAGATAATAGATACTTTTGAGGCTACTAAATTGAGGCTAAGAATCTTAGCTTCTGAAGGAGTTCCTTACATAAAAGAATTTAGTGTTTATTGGATAGATTGAAAAAAACATAAAGCGAGGTACTATGTCAAATGAATTTGAGAAAGGAAAACAGTTCTCTTACAACGAGAACATCAGTTATGCAGAAAAAGCTGTTGTTAGTAAACACATTTTAAAAAAAGAAACTGGAAATATCTCTTTATTTGCTTTTGATAAAGGCGAAGGACTAAGCGAACATACTGCACCTTTTGATGCCTTAGTCTTTATTGTTGAAGGAGAAGCTGATATAAAAATAGATGGAGTCTCCAATATCCTTAAAGCTGGTGAAAACATAATAATGCCCGCAAATGTTCCTCATGCATTGAATGCTGTTGAGAAATTTAAAATGGTATTAACAATGATTAAAAGTAAATAGTAAGGATTTAACCGACATTTTATTGATAACTGCAATTGATGAAGAATATGAAATCATTCGTTTCTAAAGCATTTGTTCTTTTTATAATAACCCTACTAGTAAGTTGTAATAACAATAAGACATCAACATTAAATATAGGTGC
>JBDLIU010000064.1:0-18832 GCA_039714715.1 Bacteroidota bacterium | reverse complement strand
AAACAGCAGGAAAAAATAGTTCTGGTAAGAGCATCTCAACCATAACATATCACTGGTCGCTTTTTCCTAAAACATAGGAATCAGCGGCCACAACTTTTATCAACCATGCTGATCATAGATAGCAATTTGATGAACTCCATCTACAGTTACGGCACTTACAACCAGGTTAGCCTCTGCTGTATTGTTTCCTTGTATTAGGCCTATGCCAGATACCCCAGTAGCCTGCCATTGACTTAACCTGAAATGAGCTTCTGCTACAAAATCTTTACCTGTTGCAGTTTCTGACAATATCGCATTATCTAAAGTTGCATTTCCCATAGCATCTACGCTTAATGCATAATCGCCAACAGTAGTCCATTGTGCACTACCTGAAACTGTGAAACCATTTAACCCAGTTGAGAAATCATTTTCATAATCTGCTCCGGAGGGGATAGGCTCGTCTTCAAATGTAGGTGCACTGGTAGTAATCCCATCCGATTCAAATGACACTTTATCTACCATTAACTTACGCAGTAACTGCTGGTTTTCAGGGGAAATCCTATAGCCTTCTTTTACATGGTAAGTGTAGTAGTAATCTTTCAGATTTGGACCAAGTATCGGATAACAATTGCCTGTAGCAGTCCAATCACCCCAATTCCGTAAAATCCATGGATTGCCTGGAATGGGAATTAAAGCATCTAATGAAGAGCCAATGGCCAGGTGGATCTGGTAGTCTGGACGAAGAAAATGATTGCCCGTGTAAGTCAAGTAATATACCCCGTCTTTTTTGAATGCTGTAGGAGCCTCTGTCCAGCCTTTAGTCCCCACTGTACCCGGTTGGATTTCTATATTTTCTACTGAACACATTGGCAATTGAATTACATCTTCCCCATTGCCATTTTCCATAGAATTTATTTTACGGTATTTCACCCCATGGAAACCAGAGAAAAGTGCATACTTATCACCATTGGGTTCAATCAATATTGAACCATCGATGGCATGGTCTATTACATTCAGAAAATCATAGGTAACCATCTCCCATGAAGCTCCAGAGCCAAAAGGTTCCGGATTAATCTGGCTATCAGGCACCTCATACTTCATCAATGCCATATCTCCTGATGGCCCTGAAAAATAGATATAGAAAGTACCCCGATAATAATACATCTCCGGAGACCAAAAAGCCTCCCATGTAAACCCGGGTATCTGCACTGCTGTTTTAAATTTCCAATCTACTAAATCCTCTGACTCCCAAACCTTAAACCCTGATATCTTATAAGAATAGAACTGCGTTGTCATCAGGTAGTATTTGCCCATCCAACGAAATGTAGCCGGATCGGCAACTCCTCCTTCACCGATAAAATTCATCTCTCGCTCAACAGTGATCGGATTCCTGTAATGACCTTCAGCTACGGGAAGATCTTCCGGATCCTCAATAGGGTTAGGCTCTGGTTTCTCTTTACAAGAAAATGATATGAATAAGGTTATTGTGAATAAAATATTTATCAAGGTCCTCATAGTTAATTTATACTTGGTAATTCAATTTCACCTGTAGTTGGTGTCCCTCCATTCCCGATTTTAGGCCATCCATCTTCATTCCAGGTAACTTTGTCTATGAATAAAGGCCTCTTTGGCCCTCCTCCTGGTAACGTATAATCAGGAACCTCAATGGCATGGTATAAAATCCATTCCGTTCCTTCATCATCCGTTATTATTTCTGAATTATGTCCCGGAGCAACAACATCCCTGCTTCTGTACAGTACATTTACACTTTTATCATCTTCACCATATTGCCAACTATAAACTTCATTTACATCCTTTCCATTAACATCCAGGTAAGGACCACTCAGCGTTTGTGAACGCGCAATGGTAACATGATACGAGTAATCACCATCACAGCATGACCCTACAGATGCCATTAAATAATAATACCCATCCTTACTAAAAATATAGGCAGCCTCGAAAGCAGTTCCTGCAATCTGAAATTTCTCCTCAAGGCGAACTGTTTTACCATCTGCCTCCAATGGGACTCCATAAATTCCATGAAAACTACCCCAAAACAGGTATTCCTTGCCATCAGAATCTTTGAAATAATAGGGATCTATCGAGTTTGCCACTCCACTACCATTACTGTCCAGTACTTTACCAAGATCGGTAAAAGGACCGACAGGTGAATCACTAACGGTAACACCTATGGCCGAATTACTTGCACCCCATTTAGAAAGCGAATAGTAAAGAAAATACTGCCCGTTTCTGTATTCAATATCCGGAGCCCAAACCTGGTTTTCGTCAATATTCCATGTAGGTTGTTCAGAAAACACATCCCCAACAAACTCCCAGTTTACCAGATCTGTTGACCTGATAATTGGAACTATGTGTATTGAGGTTGCCACCCTCTCCCATTTATCCTGGGTTGCATAAGCATAAAAATAACCATCGCGCGATCTGTTATCCAGAACTGTTGGGTCTGCAAATACAGGTGTAAAAACGGGGTTGGTGTTTTCAATTACCGGATCAGGGTCTGGCACGGGACTACCACCGCCACATGATGATGTGATAACTACTAATAAGGTGATAGTCAGGTGCCAGTTTACCATTCTACTTGGCGTTTTTTTCTGTTGTCAATTTCTTAATAAGGTCCACGTCTTCCTGTTTATAAGGAGTACCATCCTGGCGGAAGATATCGTGAAACCATAACTCCGGTTCTGCTGTATAGGTCTTTAACCAGGAATCCCAGGGATAAATAGTTTGTGAACGACCTGCTACAAATCCCCAGTTAATGGCACCGATATTATTTTCGGCCATATAAGGCAAGTGTGTTTCAAATAGCGAATTATTGCCACGAGCCATATATTCCGTACAGATCAATGGCCTGTTATATCTTTTTAGTGGCTCTGAAAGTCTTTTAAACTCTTCTATACCTGCATAATTATGGTAAGTGATGATATCTGAATTATTGAACATGAATTCATCAAAATCGCTCATGTTATTTTCATCAACCCATCCACCAAGCCATGGTGCCGAACTAATAGGTTGCGATGGATTTACTTCGCGAGCCCACGCAAAAACTTTTTTCAATAAGCTTAAAGAGAATTGCTCTTTCCCTTTACCCATTTCCCCATACGAGTTGTTATTAGTGTTCTGAGGTTCGTTATATAAATCCCATAGAAGCACTCTATCATCATCTTTAAAACGAGTCATCGTCTCAACAACAAATGGCTTAACCTCATTATGTCTTGCTTCGTTCATTAGAATCTCAGCTCCCGGGGATTGCATCCAGTTAGAGTTATGCACATGAGGTAAAACATCTGGTTGTTTTCCTGCACGAGGGTTTGGATACCATACATCATCAAAGAACACAAACATTGGTTTTATACTATGCTTATCACTTATTTCAAGGAACTGGTCCATCCTTTTCAGGAAGTTTTCTTTGTCATCCCTGAATGGAAAATAATGCAGGTAAACACGCATAGTATTCATACCTATCTCTGCAGCCCATCCTAATTCCTTGTCAATTAATTCGGGATTCCAGGTATCGGCCTGCCAGAAATCCAGTTGGTTGGAAGCATCACTTGGATTAAAGTTAGCACCAACCAGCCATGGTTGTTTAGCACCCCATTCATTAGCTTTTTCTTCAGTCCAACGAGTGCCCATTTCTGTTTTTGGCTTTTCTTGCTCTTCGCTAACCTCCTCTTTTTCATCTTGTTTTACTCCACAAGCAATCATGGTGGAGAGTAATAATAAAGCTGATAATAATTTTACTGTAATATTTCGCATGCTCTTGTTATGTTTTGGGTAGTTATTTGTTTGAATATTCTAGTAATACATCGATTTCATTTTGATCATAAGGAGTCCCATCAGTATGCAGCAAATCATGAAACCATGGGTTAGGTTCTGTGGTAAACGGATTATCCCACGACCACCACGGATAAATAGTTTGTGAACGACCTGCCACAAGTCCCCAGTTAATCGCCCCAATATTTTTCTCATGCATATATGGTACCAGGTTTGGGATTGTATTCTCCATATGCCTGGCCATATATTCAGAACAAATTACCGGGCGGCCCATTCTTAATAATGGAGCGGCAGCTTGCTTAAAATTATCAGTGTTCTCATAACTATGAAAACTAACCACATCTGAATTGAAGATCATAGTTTTTACGAATTCGCTCATCTTGTCGGCACTGCTCCAATCACCAGCCCAAACTGCACTGGTAATGGGTTGGGATGGATTAACTTCCCTTGCCCAACTAAATACCTTTTTTAATAATGCCAGCGAAAATGGTTCTTTCCCAAGATCACGGTAAGAGCCTCCATTGGTATTTTGAGGCTCATTGTAGAGGTCCCAAAGTAGTACCCTGTCATCATCTTTGTAGCGAGTCATAGTCTCAATCACGTAAGGTTTTACTTCATCATGCCTTTCAATATCCCAAAGGATCTCACTACCCGGGCTTTGCAGCCACATTGAGTTATGTACTCCTGGTGTTGGCTCTCCCTGTGGACCTGCCACTGGATCAGGGTCCCAGACATCATCAAAAAAGATAAGCATAGGTTTAATACCATGTTTGTCTGTTAACTCCAGGAACTTGTCAAGTTTCTCAAAAAATGCTGTTTTATTATCTCGATATGGGAAGTAATGCAGATAAACTCTCACGGTATTCATCCCGATACTTTCAGCATAACCCAGTTCAGTATCTATCAGTTCAGGAGACCAGGTATCATCCTGCCACATCTCCAACTGGTTGCCAGCATTGCTTGGAATAAAGTTGGCGCCAACAATCCACCCCTGCTGCTCCCCCCATTCTTTTGCTTTTGCTACACTCCAGACTTTGGTAGTGTCTTCGGGGTTTTCAATAATTGGCTCTTCTTCTCCACACGAAGACAAACTCAGAATAAAAATTACATAAATGTAAATGGCCCCTAAAACTCTCATTACTTCCTAAAGCTTAGCTGAAGCCCATGTATATGGCTGATTGTTTACAGAATTCGCCAGGTCTTCATTATAAACTGTTTCCAATAGCGTCATTGAAAAGCCTATTCTCTCTTCGCTTGCAGGCTTTCCTCCAATTATATCCCAATCTAAAGAAAAGCTTATTTCATATCCACTATCAGTCTGATTAACCGTAAGGTCCCGAGCAGTTTTTGACGATGATTCCCATTTATTATTGAAACCTTCTTTCAATTCATAACTTCCATCAGATAACACCTTAATTGAATAAGTATTTGATACGGGTGTAACAGCAGAAATATTCTGAGGATCCAGATAAAAGGTCACTCCATTATCAACACTTATTGATGAGTCTTTTATCCTGGCCAAAATATTTAGGCCTGAAGCATCCTGGCTTAAGTAAGTCTTTACATTGGAGTATCCTTTATGTCCAATAAAAAATGGAGGATCGTTTTCAGTATTAATCTCTGTTGGAATTTTGTAATCCCAGATTTCATATCCAGCTATTGTCCATGTTTCCTGTGTTCCTGAATAAGCAATTGTAGCTGTGAGCGCCCATAACCTGCCATCCATGACTGATAATGAACTCCATAATGCAGATTTACCTGTAGGTACGATGAATGGTTTGGTAGCATTATCAAAATTCCTCCCGGTATTATCACCTATTTCAACCCACATCCTTGAATTGGGTAAACTGTTGTCTCGCTCACCGTTTGTTCCCTGATAAGACAGTGCAATATTTCCCGAAGGCAATTGTCGGATATAGGGTGCTCCCTGGTAAGCATCTGATGTAAGGTCGTGGTTTAATGCATATTCTCTGTCAGGAGTATCTCTGCCTACCGGTGCATTAGCCCAGTTATCTGATGTACGAATAATGACTGGTTTGAAATTATATTGAAAATTATCTTCAATTGCCATAATAATTTCATCAGTCTCTTCTAAATGTAAAGCCACGGGCATGCCATCTCTTGATGTCGGGCTAAAGGAGACAATTTCTCTATCACCCCATGTTACACCCCCATCTGAGGAGCGGAACATACTTATATTTTGTTCATGAGAATCAACGTAGTCTGCTTCATTGGCAAAATACATTTGTAATTCACCATCAGGCAGCTCCATCATCTGTGGTTCCCAGCAACCATTGCTGGCATTATGGTCTGCTTCATAAATTGTTTGCACATCCCCCCATGTGCTACCATTATCACTGGATATTCTTGCAGCAATAGCAAATTTCCTGTCGGAAGAATAAGGAGTAAGAGGACGTGGATTATAGGCAATAATGATATTGCTATTTGCAAGCTGAATAATCTCCGGAACGGCCATTAAAATATTATTAGCAGTGAGAGAAGCAATCCGCACTGGCTGATCCCAGGATTCACCTTTGTCGGATGAGCGAATCATATCGATATTGCCGTTAGCTTCATAAACACACATAAAATCGCCATCCTGCAGTTCTATCATCCTGGGATAGCTTGTATAATCGTATGTGTTCCCAGGTAAAGGTGCTATTTTCTGTAAAGTGGTGTAATCCCATGCTACCCTGTTTGGTGATATTGGATCGGCTGTTACCACTTTTTCTTCAACCACCGGCTCATTCCCATCACAGGCAACTGCTCCAACAATTAAAATCAGGTATTTTAAAAACTTTAGTCTTCTCACAATCTATTAAATTTAATACTATTTGCTCTAAATAATTACTTCAAATCTTTAATTCTAACATCTACATTCTGAAGCTCAGGTAAATTACTAAACGGCTTATCAAGATAAAAATATGCAGTTGCAGAAACATCATCTTCTCTATAGAAGTTAGTCCAGCCATCTATCAGGTCAGGATCATCAATTGATATCTCTTTCTCATACATATGCACTAAAATATTGACAGAATCATTTTCGGTTTGTGTAGTTACGGGTATCAGGTTTGCACCCTTGTCAAGATACTTTTTAACTTCACTTTTACCGAAACCTCCCATCTGCTGTATTGTGGCTTTAAAATTCTTGTAAAAATAGACCGGATCTTTCACATGATAGCGATAATATGCCCATTGCTTATTTTCCGGATCTGCAATTAAGCAACCCTGGTAGCGGTGATTAAAATAGCCTTGCCCCCAGGCGGTGCCTATGTAATCTTCTGTACCTGTTCCTACTAATGTAGGGTGGTCAGTATCTCCATCAAGATACATTTTCACTTCTCCTTCTCCCCACCAACTGTCTTCATATTCCGGATTGGTATTAAGGCCAATATTCGTTCCTACAAAGCGTCCTTTACCTTCAACTGCTGGCAGTATCTCAAAATCCTCACCGGGTGTTGTTGCCAGATCCCGGTTCCAATAGGCATGAAAATACATGCCATTTTCATCAGGTTCGGGTGTTAATGTGTAATTGATATCGTAAAAGATTCTAAACAGATCCCTGTCGAGTTCATTTGTAAGGATGATTTTTGCGGACTTTTTAAAAGGCATAGGTATGGAGGCATTAAAGGAGCGTCCTTCCGGATTTGAGAAAAATTCTGTTTCATTTTTTACGGTTTTTCCTAATCCAACACCGAAGAAATCCCCCCATGGAACAGATACCGCAGGTTTTTCTGCATCATCCCAATACATATCTAACCGAAGCCCTCTAAGCATTTCCATATCCTGTTCAGATAAGGTAGCCCAGATTCTTGTAATTATTCCGGAGCCTTTAACATCCAGTAAAACCACTGATTTGCCAGCATAAACTCTATCATAAGGATGGCCTTTGGCACCCTTGTTCTCCATCCCTCCTTTTCCTTTTTCTCCTTTTTGATTCTCAAAACTGATCCAACGAGTTTGTGAACCATCCGGAATCGAATAGATTTTATCAGTACTATGCTCCTTCTGATTATGATGACATTCGTAGAAGAAAAAAGACAATAAAACCACACCGATATTAATTATTAATTTTTTCATTGGGGTAAAATATCTGTATTAGCTTAAATAATATAAAAACATAGGCAGCACCTAAACCAAATGCCACCTATGTATAACCCGTTTATCTAATCAAACTTATATGAAACGTATTCAATATCGGCATCACAACCTTCGACAAGTAAGCCAAGGGTGCCTTCTATTATTCCAATATGAGTACCTTTTTCAAAATACACCCGGTTACCATCAATATATAAATACATGGAATCACCGATTCTCGATACTCTTAGGACATGCCATTTGGATATATCAAATTGAGATGGAATAATATTCGACCATTCTCCACCCGGTCTTCCCCTAATAAATTTCACGGCTGAGTTTCCTTCATTAACATCTACATTATTATCAAGACCGAAAATAAATCCTGGGGAGTCATTACCGAGATCACCAAGCATTAAACCCGCTTTAGGGAATCTAGCATTGCCTTCATTCAATCTTACTTTAATCTCTGCAGTAAAGTCCTGGCCCTGAGCGATGGTTACATCCGAAACTCTTCTGTGGTTCCAGCCATAACGTGCTATCACGTTTAAACCTTCTTCCGTAGTTTCCCATACACTTGGTGCCATATCAGGAATCAGATCAAGATTATACCAGTTATCTTCAATTAAAGTCAGGTTATCAGTATCTGCAAAGTTTTCTGTAACACCATTGACTGTAAGGTATTCAAAATCGAAAGAGAGTGCTTCAACAGATAAACCGACATGTCCATTTATGTTATTTACCCAATCGTTGGTTTCAGTATAGATTTCAATCCCATTTCTGTATAGAGTAAGAGTATTACCTACACGAACTGCCTTAATCACCTGCCATTCAAACTGGTTAAAGTTACCTTCATCCAGCCACCATACCCATTCTCCATTTAGATTTGGATCATTATCGTCTGAAGGAACACCTGGCATATACTTACAAACTCTACCCTTATTTGCTTCAAAAGGATTTTCCAAAGATAACCACATAGCTGAAGGGCTTCCACCCAGATCACCTACTATGATGCCTCCTTTTTGCCATACTGCATCTCCAGTACCCTGCACGATTCGTCCTTTAAATTCGATCTCGAAATCACCCTCTACATCAAATCCTGTACGGAGCATTCGCTGATCCCACCAGCCACCATAGGCATCGAATCTTATTCCATAGTTTTTACGGTAAATCATTGAGCCCGGTTTATTTGTAATCTGATAAGAATAAGGGAAGTATTCTTCTCCATCATTCAAAATATCATCCCAGGCAATCATCGCATCCTTATCGTAAGACATGTCCGGGGTAAACTCGGGAGCAGCCAGGTAGTCTTCCATCTTGGTAGGGTCTACATATTCCATACAAGATTGCATGAACATGGTTAGCACTACAACTCCAACTATTGATTTAAATATATTTTTCATTTTTATTCTCTTTAATAGTTCTACCATCCTGCATTTTGTTCTACACCTGAATTTGTGTCAATTTCCTTGGTAGGTATTGGCACATATCCATTAGTCTCAACGTTAAAGAAATTAAACTCAGGATCTGTACTTTTCAGTGTAGCTACACTGTTGTCACCTGTTGCATTCTCAAAGTATCCAAGCCTTCTAAGGTCAAACCACCTTACTGATTCTCCACAAAGCTCAAGAATCCTTTCATATTCAATCGCTTTGGCGAGAGAAACGTTCCCTACAAATGGTGATGGGCCCGCTCCAACTCTATCTCTTACTCTGGTTATCTGAGCTTCAGCCTCAGCATTTTTACCATTATGCTCTAATGCTTCTGCATATAATAAGAGTACATCTGCCAGTCTGATTATTCTCAGGTTTATTGGTGAATCCCAAATTTTCTCTTCATCTTGTGTTACATAATACTCCCTTGAAAACTTTCTAAACCACTGACTTCCGGCACGCGCACCTAACTGTAATTGTGCATAAGAAACGCCATAGTAGGTTTCAGTATCATTTTCATATATGAATGAAGCATTAGTTCTAGGGTCAGCTACAGACTGAAAGAAATTCAATGCGCCTGAAGAGGCTTCAATATCCGTCCATCCAGCAGGTGAAAGGAATATAGACCTATAGCAAGCTAATGATGAGGTGGCAGAGCCATCCTGATCCGATGTGTTTTCAAATTCATCACTGAACTGGACTTCAAAAATTGACTCAACATTGTTTTCATTGTAATGAGTAAAATTGTCTCTGTAATTAGGAACTAAATCATATAATCCTGAATTAATCACCTCTTCAAATACAACTTCTGCTTCTGCCCACTTATGCTGTTGCATATAAGCTTTTCCTAATAAAGCCTTGGCAGCCCCCCATGTTACTCTTCCCAGATTGGCATCATCATAAGTTTTAGGAAGATTTTCTACCGCAAATGCCAAATCTGCTTCAATTAATTCCCAAATAGCAGGAATACCTTCCTGAGAATAACCTGATAATTCATTGGGTCTCACAGCAGTTTCAGTAGCCAAAGGCACATTCCCCCATAGGTTTACGAGGTTATAATATAAAAGCGCCCGAATGAACTTTGTTTCTCCTAACAAACGGTTCTTCAGAGTTTCATCCATAGAGATTCCCGGTACATTTGTAAGCACCTGATTGGCCCTGAAAATGCCCCTATAATGATCCTGGAATGTTTCGTACAGCACTACGAAGTTATAATCTACATAAGTAAACTTCGATACATTCGATAAGTCTGTCCATGGACTGGTACTCATGCCCTCATCTGAGCTGGCATCGGTTAGAAACCAAAACCATTTCTTATAGGTACCATTTCGCTGCAACGAAGCATATACTGCGTTCGTTCCTTTTATTGCATCACTTTCGTTAAGCCAGAAGGTATCTACTGTCATCTCATTTGGATTCACCAAATCATCAAACTTAGTACAAGACGATATCCCCAATAATAAGACTGTTGAAAGTGTGTAAATTATATATTTATTTATCTTTTTCATCTTCATGTGAATTAAAATTAGAACTTAGCTTTTAAGCCCAACGAAACAACACGTGGATTAGGGTATGCACCCCAGTCAACACCTCTTTCAAGTATCCAACCATTAACCACTTCCGGATCGTAGCCAGGATATTTGGTTAAAGTCAGCAAGTTCTGCCCTGAAAAATAGACTCTTAATGTCTTCATCCCAACCTTTTGAGTCAGGTCTTCAGGTAATGTATACCCTAATTCAAGATTTTTAATTTTTAAGAAGTCACCGTTGTACAGGTACCTGTCTTGTGAATTATAGTAATTTCTACCACCTGCTGCACCATACATGGCTATAGGTGTTGTATTTGATTGATTTTCAGGAGTCCATGGCTCGAAATCTGCCAAGTGGTTAATGTAATCATCTGTTCGATCCATTACGTAACCTTGCCCCCAGAAAATATCATGTCCTAGTTGTGAGAACAAGAAGATAGATAAATCAAATCCCATATATTCGACAAAAAGGTTTACACCAATATCTGCCAAAGGGAATGGGTTACCCATCATAATACGATCATCATCATCTATAGAACCATCATCATTCTGATCAATAAAATGTACATCACCAGGATAGGCGCCTTGCAGGATTGCATCCGGCTCTTCACCCAGTTGCCAAATACCATCGGTTTCTCTTAAGAAAAATGTTCCGACAGCATAACCAGGACGTGTCATGGTAAGGTTTCCACTCAACTGACCTAAATCACCTACATTCATTACTTCGTTTTTATTGGCTCCGACATTTAATGTTGCCCTGTAATTCAAATCGTTTAGTATTTCATCCTGGTAAGTCACAGATAATTCCACACCTGTATTTCTGAGGTCACCCACATTTTGATAAGGATCTCCTCCAAAATTACCGGTTGAAATAGGGATGTTAACTGGCAATAGTGCATCGCGAGTGTCTTTACGATATGCTTCTAAACTCCCCTGCATTCTACCAGAAAGCATTCCAAAATCAATTCCGATGTTGGCGGTTGCCGTTGTTTCCCATATAAGATCTGTATTAACTAATCTTATTTGAGTTGCACCATTTGCAATAGCCTGACTGGCGCCAAAAACGTAGTTAACATTTGAGTTAATAAATGCTGCATAATCATATGAACCGATGTTTGCATTTCCCAACTCTCCATAACCAACACGCAGTTTTAGCAGATCCAGAAAGCTTACGTCACTTAAGAAAGATTCCTCGGTAAGTTTCCATCCCAGGGAAACTGAAGGGAAGAATGCCCCACGATTTTCTTTTAATAATTTCGAAGTATAATCATACCTACCTGTTAATTGCACCAGGTATTTATCGTTATATGAATAATTAATCCTTGATATTGCTGAATGAAGACCTGTTTCTTGAGCTGATCCATTGATTGTCTGGTTTTCTTTGGCAGCATCTACTACCCAGAAATAATTACCATTACCATCCTGAGAAACATCTTCACCATAGGCCCTGCTATGTCTCATCCTCCAACCTAAGAATTCATAAACACCAACAGCATTTATATTATGATTGTCAATTGTTTTATCAAATGTAAGGATGTGGTTAAATGTCCAGTCTAACCAGTGCGTTGTACTTTCGTCAATTGAAGAGATCGGATTGTCCTTATAGCGCAAGTAGGCAGCCTCTCTCTTACCTATCCATCGTTGATTCGAAGCGTCAATAGCACCAGTGAATTTATACTTCAATTCATCTGTGATTTTATATTCAGCAAACACCTGGGCTACAGCCTTATAGGTATGAGCTCTAAAATCTCGTGTTAACTGATTACCTACCGGGTTTGTAAAATAAGTCTGGTTAATATCATCACCGGCTCCAAATCCACCAACATTATTCTCATTATAAATAGCCACATTAGGCAGGGCTGTTAAAGCATCAAAGAATGGTAAGCCTATCACATCGTTGGATTCAGTATAGGTGCCACGAACAATAGTTCCCATTTCAAATTTTTCATATTTCTGAGTTGCGGATAATGATATACTTGATCTTGAAAACTCAGGTCCACGAATTACACCTTCTCTATTAAGGTGCCCTAGCGCAAATCTGTAGGTGCCACCCTCATTTGCAGAACTTATTGACATATTATAATCCTGGATAATACCAGGCTGGAACATATACCCCTGCCAATCGGTATCCGGCATGGATGATGGATCTGTAACCACCATATCTGATGCAGGTGAATGGGCTATACCAGCATTATCATGTGCCAGATTATCCAATGTAGCATGTTCAAGGGCATTCATTACATCAATTTTCCTGGGCACCTCTTCCACACCATACCTGGCATCAAAATCTATAGCAAATTTTTCCTTGCCCTTTTTGGTTGTAATCAGAATTACACCATTAGCTGCACGGGATCCATAGATAGCCGCTGCCGATGCGTCTTTAAGTACCTGGATAGATTCAACCTCCTGTGGGTTAAAATCCCTGTTGGCTACCCCGGGAACTCCATCAATAACATACAAAGGTGAACCTCCACCGAATGTGGAAAGCCCCCTGATTCGAATAATAGGGCTTGATCCGGGTGCGCCACTATTAATTACCTGAACCCCGGCTGCAGCCCCCTGTAAAGCCTGTGAAATACTTACCGGAGATTTTACCGGAAGCGATTCCATGTCTATCACTGAAACCGACCCGGTAATATCTGATTTCTTTTGAGTACCATACCCTACCACAATTATTTCTTCAAGTGCCTGGGTATCTTCTACCAGAACAATGTCTAAAGTCGATTGTCCTTCAAAAACAACGTTTTGCGTTTTGTAGCCTACAAAGCTAAACGTAATGGTGTGACCCATCTCAACCTCAATGGTATATTTACCATCAATGTCTGTGATTGTACCGTTGCCTGTCTCCTGGATGTAAACGGTAGCTCCGGGAATTGCCACACCAGATTCATCTTTTACAGTTCCTGTAACTTTAATCTCATTATCTTGTTGTTGTAAGAACTCATTTGAAAGCGCCAATGCTCCATTTGCATTGACATTCAAACTGGATACAATAAGAGATAACAACATCAAAAACAAGATGCGTGTACCTGTTTGTCCCATAAATTACTTGGTTAATAGTTGAACAAATATTTTTGTATGAAATTAATCTTAACAAATTGAAGGAAAAAATATAGTTTAAATAATCTATGTATAAGAATTAAAATAACGTTACCGGTAACGTTGCCGATTTTTTGCTTAAACCTTTAAACAGGTTAATTATCCGTTTTTTATGTTTTTATCAATATACTCAATTCTATTGGAGCTCTCTCTCACAATCAGGTTACAATTCAGCTTTTCGGTAACAAGCCGAATGTTATCATTTTCAATTTGATCTATAACAATTTGAGCGGCAAATCTCCCCATTTCAGTAGCCGGAATATTTACGGTACTTAATTTTGGATCCATATATTCTGAAAATGGATCGTTATTGAATCCCACTACGCCAAAATGATAAGGTATTTTCAAGCCAATCTCTTTCACGTAGTTAATTACTTCAATGGCTGAAAGATCATTCACTGTAAAAATAGCATTGGGCGGATTCGGTAAATTCATTAGTTTCTTAACTTTTGCAATAGTATCCGGTTTACTCAAATTACAATGTTCGATATAGTCATCATCAATATTAAAACCATTGGCTAAAAGGGCGTCCTTGTATCCCTTTAACCTTCTTTTGGATATCTCCAGGTTATTAGGCCCACCCAGATGGGCAATTTTAGTGTATCCCTGGTCAATAAGATGTTGTGTTGCCTCAAAAGCACCTGTTCTATTATCAGCAATTACATTAGAACATGCAATGTTATGTGTATACCTGTCAAATATTACAAGAGGCATCTCTCTTCTTACTATTTTATCAAAATGAGAATAACTCTTGGTATTTTTTGAAAGTGATATGATCAAACCATCCAGCCGGTCACCTACCATTGTTTTAATAATATCTACTTCCTTGTCAAAGTCCTCCCCGGATTGTGCAAGCATCACTTTGTATCCCTTTTCATACGCCTTCTCGTAGATACCCCTGATGTTCGATGCAAAGAAATCGAGATCAAGTTCCGGAACAATAACACCTATTGTTTTTGTGTTCTTTTCTACCAGGTTTTTCGCCAGCGTATTGGGCTCATAATCAAGCTCATCTGCCAATTTTAATACCTTTTTTTTTGTTTCAGGATTAATATCACCAGCACCTCTCATTGCCCTCGAAACAGTAGAGACAGAAATGTTAAGTATTCTTGCAATGTCTTTTATGGTGGTAGGCTTTCTCAATACTGCTTATTCAATAGTTAGTACCGTAGCACATCAAATACAATTCAATAATAACACATTTTATTCTTTTTTCGATAACGATACCGGTAACGTTATTTTATTAAATACAATAATATCTATCTACATTTATTCCTTATTCTAAAATCCTTAGGATAAATTTGGTAGAAACACAAAAAGTAAAAATGGATTTCTCTACTATTGATAAGATTATTTTCGTTGCCTACGGACTTCTCATTATAGGAGTTGGCCTTTGGGTCTCAAGAACGAAAAAAGGAGTTGAAAAAACATCAGAAGATTATTTTTTGGCAAGTAAATCCTTGCCGTGGTGGGCCATTGGAGCTTCCTTGATTGCGGCCAATATCTCAGCCGAACAGTTTATTGGAATGTCTGGATCTGGTTTTGCCATAGGCCTTGCAATTGCTTCTTATGAGTGGATGGCAGCTATTACGCTTATCATTGTAGGTAAATACTTTTTGCCGATTTTCATAGAGAAGAAGATTTATACCATTCCTGGATTTTTAGAAGTTCGATACAACAAGAATGTAAAAACCATTTTAGCAGTATTCTGGATTGGCTTATATATTTTCGTTAACCTAACATCTGTACTATATTTAGGTGCTTTAGCTATTGAAACCATAATGGGCATTCCGATGTGGTATGGTGTTATAGGCTTAGCACTATTTGCTTCAGCTTATTCATTATATGGCGGATTATCAGCCGTAGCCTGGACAGACGTTATTCAGGTAATTTTCCTTGTACTGGGAGGATTGTTCACCACCTATATTGCTTTGGATATGGTAACCGATGGAGGTGTTTTAGATGGATTAAGTTATGTGTTTAATTCGGCCCCGGGCCATTTTAAAATGATACTTGATAGTTCCCACCCTGAATATGTAAACCTGCCAGGTATTGGCGTTTTGGTTGGAGGATTATGGGTAGCTAACCTATATTACTGGGGATTCAACCAGTATATTATTCAGAGAACTTTAGCTGCTAAAAGCTTAAAAGAATCTCAAAGAGGAATTGTTTTTGCCGCATTTCTAAAACTTTTAATACCACTTATTGTAGTAATACCTGGTATTGCGGCCTATGTTATAGCTAATGATCCTGCCATTATGGAGAGGTTGGGTGAAACTGCCCTGGTAAACATTCCATCATTGGACCAGGCTGATAAGGCTTATCCATGGTTATTGAAATTCTTGCCGGCAGGTGTTAAAGGCGTTGCGTTTGCTGCACTAGCAGCTGCCATTGTTTCTTCTTTAGCATCAATGTTGAACTCAACGTCTACCATTTTCACTATGGATATTTACAAAGCTTATATAAACACCAATTCCTCTGAAAAAAACCTGGTAACCGTTGGAAGATTATCAGCAGCCATTGCATTGATAATTGCAGTGTTCATAGCACCAATGCTGGGTGGAATACCTCAGGCCTTCCAATATATACAGGAATATACAGGCTTAGTTAGCCCGGGTATCCTGGCCATATTTATCCTCGGTTTATTCTGGAAAAAGACATCAGCCAATGCTGCAATTTGGGGCGCTATTCTTGCGCTGCCTGTGGCACTGCTATTCAAATTGTTCACAGAACTTCCATGGATGGATCAAATGGGATACACTTTCCTTGTTGTTGCCGCTATTATGTTAATTATATCGCATATCACCAATAAGGGTGGTTATGATGTAAAAGGAATTAAGCTTAGCGCAGAACTATTTAAAACTGGTCCTAAATTTAATCTTAGTGCTATCGTGATTTCAATCATTCTGGTAGTACTATACGCACTCTTCTGGTAATTTTTTAATGCTGAAATCGTGATTGATAAGATAAAAGATAAATACGTTGAATTATTTGATGATAATTTCTGCCTCTACAGGGCGCCTGGCAGAATTAACCTGTTAGGTGAACATACAGATTATAACGATGGTTTCGTATTACCTGCATCCATTGATAAAGCCATGGTATTTGCAGTTGGCAAGAACCAAACCAAGTCAATTTGCAACTTGTATGCATACGACCTTGATGAGCATTTCAGTTTTGATCTTTCAAAAGTCTCAAGAGGAAGAAGAGACTGGCCAAATTATATAAAAGGAGTTATAGCGGAGATATATAAAAGAGGGAAATCTTTGGAAGGTTTTAATATGGTGTTTGGTGGAAACATTCCATTAGGCGCAGGTTTATCCTCCTCTGCTGCTTTGGAAAGTGGTGTAGGAACAGCATTGAATGACCTCTTTAACCTGGAGTTTGATAAACTTGAATTAATTAAGATGGCCCAGGCAGCCGAACATAACTACGCAGGTGTCATGTGTGGTATAATGGATCAATTTGCCAGTGTAATGGGAAAAGACAGCAGTGCCTTTAAACTGGATTGCAGAACCCTGGAATATGATTATTTCCCTCTCAAATTAAAGAATTATCAAATCATTCTTTGTGATACGCAGGTGAAACACTCTCTGGCATCTTCGGAATATAATACCAGGAGGAAAGAATGTGAAGAAGGAGTAGAAATCATTAAAAAAGAAATCCCTCAAGTAGTCAATCTTCGAGATGTTTCTTTGGAACAAGTTCATTTATTCGAAAGTAAGATGCCTGAAAAGGTTTACGACCGGTGCAGCTATGTGGTCGAAGAAAATGACAGGGTAGAACAGGCAACCAGGGCGTTGGAAAACAATGATATTGAATCATTAGGCCAATTAATGTATGCAACGCATAAAGGGTTACAACATAAATACGAGGTTTCATGTAAAGAGCTTGACTTCTTAGTGGATTTAACCAAAGACCTGGATTATGTGGCAGGATCAAGAATGATGGGTGGTGGTTTTGGAGGTTGCACCATTAACCTTGTGGCAAGAGATCAAATCAATGAATTTGAAGAGCTTGTTTTCGAAGCCTATAAAAATGAGTTTGATAAAGAGCCAAAGGTGTACGAGATTGAGGTTACGGATGGGGCAGGGAAGTTAAATGTTGCCATTGTATAGATCTGCTAGTTCCAGACTCCTAAAATCGTATTTTCAGGATCAACCTTAATAACCTTCTTTTTTGTTTACATATAAAGATGAGTCATCACCTTTAATATAACCCTGATACGCTTGATCAAAACTGGAAATCACATCATCCACATCAGTAATACCCGATTGGTGAGGTGTTATAACAATCTTATCATGATCCCATAAGGCAGATGATTCAGGAAGCGGTTCTGTTTTGAATACGTCTAGTGTCGCTCTTCTTACAAATCCGGATTCAAGCGCTCTTAGCAGATCATCCTCATTGACTGTCTCCCCTCTTCCAACATTAATAAAATGAATGTTACGAAAATGACTGAAGAACCTGTTATCAATAATATTGAATGTCTTTTGAGTATTAGGTAATGTGTTAATTATTATGTCATATTCTTTATCAAGGTCTTCCAGGTCTTGCCAGGAATACATTCTATCAAATTCATGACATGACTGCAAAGACCTGCTTAAGCCGGAAATAGTTGCGCACCTTCCTTTAAGAACTCCGGCTATCCCTTTTCCAACATGTCCTGTACCAAGAATTAATACTTTTTGGTTATCCAAATATTGTTGATATAGTTGCTCCCAATGGCCTATAGCTTGATTCCTGTATATTGAATGCACGTTTTTAATATCCAAAAGAATGTATGTCAAGCAATATTCTCCTATTTTGTGCCCCAGCTTCCCTGTTGTTCTTGAAATTACAGTCTTATTCGAAAGATTGTCTAATTTCATAAAAGAGTCTACCCCAGCCCCAAAAGTATGTATCCATGAGAGAGAGGATATAT